>NZ_JBHILV010000003.1:0-159683 GCF_042193505.1 Bartonella sp. TS25HLJMH | reverse complement strand
GTCTCCTCTCAACTTTATGCCCATCAAGAGTGATATCTTCCATCACTCCTTCAACAACAACAATCTTGAGATGACCGTGCAGGCAGAGTAAAATAGGCTTAAAATTTGCCAACAGTTAGAGGAATTAGTGTCTAAAAAATTCTGCTAATGAGGTTTATTTTGCTTTTCCTTGACTTTTAAGCCACGCTAGCATGTCTGAATCCACACGCACAGTTAGCAACAGTTTTCGTTGGTTTATAGAATGGATTGAGAACGGCGTTTTTCCAGAACGCATCATTGAGTGACGAAATATCTCTATGATCAATTGTACTGTCCGGCATTACAGCCAGTTTATCAACTTCAACTCTCTGTTTATCTGTCAAAGGTGATAAGTTACCTACCTCAATTTCATAACGAACTTTCTTCTTTATAACGTTTCCTTTCTTTCAAGTTGGCTCGCCGTGCTGAAATAATACGGATTACCTCTATGCCATCTTTATCGTCATAGACAGTATGCGCTACGAATAGTAATAAAAAACCATCCATGAGTCCTAAAGCTTGCTAACCATATTCTCCGTTTTCAATACGGTTTTGTTTAGCTATGGAGAATGGATCCGAAAGAACACATGCAGCCATTTCAAAACTTACACGGTGCTTTCTAAGATTATTTTTTGTTTTAGCTTCATCCCATTCAAATCTTATTTTTATACCTTATATTAACACATTTATAAGGGTATTATGTACATCAAGAGTTTTAAATGAACACTGAATTATCGATGTTTTTGTACAATTAATATAATTTAATACTTTAAAAATTAGTGATTAATTAACTGAAAATATAAAAAATAATAAATAATCCTAAGGCGTTATGCATATAATATGCAAATCGAATAAAACTTACAAGCATGTTGAATAAAATGATATTAATTGACTATTTAGGGGTCTGCTCCTGAAAGCAAAAAATAAATTTTGGTGCCGAAATATTCAACTTTCATATGGCTACCTTTGAGAGCTATACAGATAAAAATACCAATAAAAAGTAAATAAAACAGAATGATATTCCGTGGTACTTTTTAATCCACATACATTTGGCAAAAATTGTTCTTCAGTACAGAACTACCCCTTTTTAAGAATGAATGAGAGGAGCGATTTTTTTAATGGTCAACGCTACAAAGGATGCAATCAGCACTTTCAAGAAACCACCAGCCAAAAAACCTAATGAACTTATTAAAACCGTCAGCAAAGGAACCTGAGTCATATAAGCTACCCATGGTATTCCAAAAGAATAAACTATCCCAATGCCGCCCACAGTATTTATCACAAATAATGTTATAAAATTTAACCGCTTCCAAAACAATTCTACCATTAAACCAATAAAAAATGCAGCAAATGGAAAACTAATCAGATAACCACTCGTAACTCCTGAAAACACACTAATTCCACCACGACCACCAGGCAATAGAGGTAACCCAATTGCAATAAGAATAAGGAAAAGAAGTGATGCTAAAGCTCCCCTTTTCGCTCCAATTATAGAACCTGCTAACATCGGAGCCATAGACTGAGCTGTAATAGGGACACCCAGCAAAAAAGGAAGATAAATAGGAGGGAAAAGACTCAAAACAGCGTAAATAGCGGCAAATAGAGCAATATAAACTAAATCTTTTGTATTCACTGAATTATTCCTTCACTATGGAAAAACTTTCGTTATTGTTGTATAATTAATAAAAAGTATCAGATTTATAAAAGTACACTTTAAATGCCTTAGATATAGAGAAAAATAATATAATAATTTATTTTAATAATATCACTTATATAGATCACATTAGATTCTACAATGTTTAATTACATCATAGATTACTATGGTTAAATTCAGTAAACTTATTGTGATACATTTATTTTAGCTTGTTCTTATTATGCTTTGAATGAATGAGAGGAACAGATCTTTTAATCGCGAGTGCAACAAAGGATGCAATCAACACTTTTAAACAATCGCCTATCAAAAAAACTGATGAAGCCATTAAAACCTTCAGTAAAGGAACCTGAGTCATATAAGCTGTCCATGGAACACCAAAAGAATAAACTATCCCAATGCCACCAACAGTATTTATCACAAATAATGTTATAAAATTTAACCGCTTCCAAAACAACTCTACCATTAAACCAATAAAAAATGCGGCAAATGGAAAACCTATTAAATAACCACTTGCAATCCCTGAAAATACACTGATTCCACCTCGACCACCAGGCAACAGAGGTAATCCAATCGCAACAAGAACAAGAAAAAGGAGTGATGCTAAAGCACCCCTTTTTGCCCCAAGAATAGACCCTGCTAGCATCGGTCCCATCGATTGAGCTGTAATAGGTACCCCTAGAAGAAAAGGAAGATAAATTGAAGGGAAAAGGCCCAAAATAGCATAAATAGCGGCAAATAAAGCAATATAAACTAAATCTTTTGTATTCATTTGATTCTTCTTTCACTATAAAAAACTTTGATTATTATGAGATGCTGTATCAATAGTATCAGAATCATAAGAACGCGCTTCCAATGCTTCAGCCACTTCTGAAGCCATTCTTATGGTTCGTATAATTAAAGGTATCGCAAGAGCGACAATGTTAGTATTAAGTCCCCGTGCTTGCTGTGCTTCATGTACCTCATTAAACTTTTCACTCAAAAGAGGAATAAACCTGATCGCCATAGAGATAACCATACTCACTTTTGATGGATTTATACCAAAACAGCAAAAAGGCTGAAGCCCGACTTCAATTGCATCCACCATATCTGAAACTTTTGTTGTAAATGAAATAAGTGATGATAAAGAAAAGAGGATAACAAGACGTAATATGACCTCAACCCCCGTAAGCCAACCGCTAAAAATAGTTTGAAATACAAATAGAAGGACTAAAAGCAATCCCATCGATTTAAATTGCTTTATCGCAGTTTTGAAAGAGACCTTGGCAACTTTATAGAATAAGATGACCAACAACAAAAACAACCCAAGAAGCGCTATGGAAGAAACCATTATTATAAAAGTTCCACACGCCGCAAGAAACAATAACTTAACTCTAGGACTTAACCTATGAATAAACGTATCCCTTGGAATATATAAACCGATCATGACATTCTTCTTATATACTCCTTGATAGCAACAAAAGGTACATCATCAATTGCTATCTCCCCCTTATCAAAAACCAGCACTCTATCAAACTTTTTCAAAAACTCCAAATCATGCGATACAACTATTGCCGTTTGTGGTAATTCTTCTATCACTTGCGTAACGCGATGCTTATTTCGCAAATCAAGTAATGTCGTCGGCTCATCAAAAATAATGTAGTCCGGTTTCATTGCAACTACACCGGAAATAGCAACGAGTTGTTTTTGTCCACCACTTAATAAATGGACAGCGTGATTTCTGAAATCTTGAAGTTCATAGCGCTGTAAAATTTCATCTACACGCTCCTTAATTTCATCTTTATCAAGCTTTAAATTTTTGAGACCAAATGATAAGTCCTCTTCAACTAATGGTAAAACAATCTGATTATCGGGATTCTGAAATACAAATCCAACTTTACGCTTTACTGCTTTTGCATCGCGTTTGGTGTCAAGCCCATCAACGCTTACAAAACCGTGAGATGGTAATTGGAGTCCATTAATAAGACGAACAAATGTACTTTTTCCAGAACCATTTGCACCTATAACAGCAATTCGTTTTTCGGTAAGCTGTACAGTAATATTTCTTAAAACACACAAATCACCAAAAACTTGTGTTACCTCATCAAATTTTATAGTCCCCAAGATTTATTCCAATCAATCCCTTTTATTAGCTCTTCTCTCTCTATCGTTTCAGTTTATAACCTAAAAGTAATAATAAGCACCATAGAGGGATAATAATGACTGCCAAACTCATATCAGGCATCTGTACAGGAATATATGTTTCAAGAAAAGGCACGCTTATTCCTATCATATCAAAAAGTCGAGTCATCAATCCATTTTGCCCAAAACCACTGATAAACATAATACAAAATAATAAAGCAAGAAAGCAGAGACAAAGATAGTTAGCGTAAGGATATAAACCAAACGCATAAGTAAAGTTGCCTTTTCTGTTCTTATGTGCATTGCGAAATTTCAAATGAACAATAACAATAATAGCCCAAGTAATCACTGCTGCTGCAGTTGCAAGAGCCATGATCCGCATGAAACTATTATCAGGAACAAGAGCATTAACAACGACAATCAACACCGTACAGAATGATGAAAAAAGGATAGCAATATAAGGAACACGAGCAGCACTCAGTTTACTAAAAATATGTGGTGCATTTTTTTGTACAGCTAAACTATAAAGCATACGTCCATTAGAATAAATGCCACTATTATAAACAGAAATAGCAGCCATAATCACCACAAAATTCAAAATATGACCAGCAGCAGGAATTCCTATAGTCTCGAAAATTGTAACAAAAGGACTACCATTTTTTCCAATCATATTCCAAGGGCTGATTATCATAATAACGCTGATAGAACCAATATAAAAAATTATAATCCTCCACATAACTTGACGGATAGCCGCTGGAATTGTTTTTTGTGGATTAGATGCCTCTCCAGCAGCAATACCAATAAGCTCTGTTCCTCCAAAAGAAAACATTACTACAGAAGTCGCTAAAACAACCCCTACTGCTCCATAAGGGAAAAAACCACCATGGTCCCAAAGATAATGAATATTCGCTTGATTTTCCCCTAGTCCCGTGACAATGATAAAAATTCCAAAAATAATCATACCAATAACAGCAGCCACTTTGATCAAAGCGCAAGCAAATTCAAATTCTCCGTAAAAACGAACATTAAACAAGTTAATGAATGTAACAAATAAAAGAACAATGAAAGATGCCTTCCAATGATCAATCAAAATCCAATGATCAAGGTAAAACCCTATCACTGTAAGTTCAGCCATGCTCACAAGAATATAAAGAAACCAATAATTCCAACCTGTTATGAAACCAGCCAATCTCCCCCAATATTTATAAGCAAAAAAACTAAACGCTCCTGAAGACGGTTCTTCTACTGACATTTCACCAAGCATTCGCATAATGAAATACATAATAAGCCCGCCGGCAAGATAAGATAAAATGACTGAGGGACCAGCTAATTGAATTGCCTCGGTTGACCCATAAAAAAGTCCTGTCCCAATAACGCCACCCAAAGCAATCATTTGAATATGGCGATTTTGAAGGCTACGCTTCAATTCATTGTGTTTTTTTTCAAACATCATGCCTCATTACTTTTGTTGAGCCTAACCTCAACTTTTATCGAAAAATTAGGTAGCTTTTTCAAAAACACAAAACAAACGTAAAACTGCCCTTTTATCATAATGCAACTCATCATTTTTTTGTGCATTATACATATGCCCCGTTGAAGTTTTAAGAAAAAATATGCTCCACTATTTATTTAAATTAATGTCCTTCATTTTCGTTACACTAACCATTATAGCATTGGTCATTGATAACGCACACTCTGTAATCACATCACATTGGACGACAACCCCCTTTAATAAAATTTTAATAAACCTTCTGCAAACAGATGTCTATCACCTTAATCAATCTCTATGCAAGGTAATGCCTGATTTTCTGTTCTCAATTTGCATTACTCTCACTTATTTACCAGCATGGTCTATCTTTGGTGCTGTAGCAATAGTATTTTGTATCTTAAATTACGAAAAACAAAAACCTTTTCACAAAATATCATATACATATAATGAAGAATACATTTAATCTTGAAAAAGACTTCTAGAGCCCTTTGTACTATACACAACCGATATCGCTTAGAGCACCTCTCTCGATTAAAAAACTAAAAATCACTTGATCATCAGAATGGATTAAAACGCTTTATTATAAATATATGCGCTCACTTATGATTTATATAGATAACGATAACATCACTTCATTTGTATCAATTTAAAAAAATTAGCGAATAAATCTAACTCCCATCTATAGAAAACTCTATACAGAAAAAACTTAATATATTGAAGTTCGTAGTTTTTTATGGATGCTTCTTTATACTCTACAAAAACTTTTCTTAATTTTAGTACTAGAAATCACATATAAAAAACGTCTTCTAATATCAGTACTCCTTATAAAATTAGAACTTCTTGAAATTAATGAAGAAGCTTATAAAAATTATTCTACAAGTCTAACAAAATGCGTTAAATAAAAACCAATCTGTAAATAATCGCAATTGCAATAAAGAACATTTCGCAACTTCCTCCCGTTGTGATATCCACCCCATTATATCTAAAAAAATCCAAGAGACTATTAGCAGAAGAATTTTTAAGCACCTTCTCCCTATTGAGAAAATGCTAAAACAACAGCTTCAGTAACACTCTGTTCTTTTAAATCTGAAAATCGCCTCGCTAAAACATCAACTTTTTTAGATATCTCATCCAAACTTTTCCATTGATTAGTTACCTCTCGAGAAAGTTCCTCAATGAATTTTTCTTGGTAAGCTAGCTTCATTTCTAGTTCTATTAGGCGAGCTTCATCCGACATGATTCTTACTCCATCTTAAATAAAAAAACGTGATTAATTTTATTGATTCTCCCCCTTTTTCTTCCATAAAAATGAGAAGTAACTTTTCAACTAATTCTACTCATCTTATTTGCACATTATAAAGGGTTTATAATGATCTTTATTTTCCTAATCACTTATTCAACAAATTTCTTTCTTAAGAATCAAAAAATATTTTTATCTTTACTAAGTTATCTTGACACCATTTTCCATCCTAAAGATCTACATTCCCAGCGTCTTAATTTGGGTTCTATCGTAAATTGGAAAGCATTTATAGTATTACGATCAAAGAATACTGTCCTCTGACTTTTACATACTTCTCCTGCAAATTATTATCATATTTTATAAATTATTGAAAAAATGCATTCTTGCTTTTATACGTACTTTTAGCTATTACCCTCAAATTAGTTTTGTCTCATTCAAACCTATGCCGCATTAGCTCAGTTGGTAGAGCACATCATTCGTAATGATGGGGTCGCTGGTTCGAATCCGGCATGCGGCACCATATTTTCTTTTTATCATATTAGAACATATAGATTTTTTATTTAAGTAACCATTTTCAGACCACCTTTTGGACTACCTTCTACAGTTTATATAATTTTATCTAATTTGTTCTTATTTTTCTTTGGAGTGAAGGCTAAGATCTCTTTCTTTCTCCACCTCACTGCTCTCCCTAGCTTATATGGCTCCGGAAACAACCTCTGAAGCACCCAATTGCGAATCGTTGTTGTGGATACATTAAAAAGCTGTGCACACTCACGTGTTGTTACATATCTATATCCATCATCAAATATCATCTCATTACCTTTCTCTTTTTTGTTATGTAAATAGGCGGGGATGCTAGAAAGAGAAAGCCTCCTATATCTTCAAGCGGCTTTTGTTAAAATCTTTTGTATCTCTTGTGCTATTGCCTCTAAAAAGATTTCAATAGCTTGATTAATTTGTTTAAGACGCTTCTGGAAACGTAACCAATATAACACCAGACAAAGATAATATCATTGTCCCCGAACGCCCCACAAACGCCTCATATGAAAAAGACGAAAGTGTTATTCATATGGAAAAAAAATATCTGACAATGACGTCAGCGATCATAGCAGTTTTCTTATAGCTTTAGTGAAAGTCTTTTTTCTTGGGAAACAAGTTGAGAAGCAAAAGCAAACAAAGGAAGCTTTCAAGATAGCGACAACACGGCTTGAGGTAGAAAATGAAATTAATAAGAAAAATGATGCTGATGAGCGCACTAAGCTTTCTAACTGGTTGCGCGACGAATGAACGAACTTCTTGTATTGGATGGCTGCCAAGTTATTTGAATCGACAAGATATTAATATGATTAATCCAAATTCGGCGAGAGATATTTTAAAACATAACGAACAAGGTGAACGTCTATGTGGTTGGAGACATAAACGGAAAATAAAGTGATAAAAATACAATTCCTCTGAAACATTAATCAATGAAAAGATTTGAAAGAGGTGGATATATTCAGATTAAAAGTAAAAGAATTTAAAGGATAAAAATACTCTAGTGGTCGATTGGATTTAATTAGAGTGACGGAGATGTCTGAGTTGAAGCTAAAGGATTCAACAGGTTATATTTATATAAAATAATTGAGTATATTGATGTATTCTAAGGGCATCTTTGTTATCCTATCAAAGAAGATGAGAAAAGATTTTATGGATTGCACTGCTATCGTCGTTCAAAAAACTGATGATACACAATGTTCTGGCTTCAACAAAAATAATATCTCGTGTTTGGCATGCTTAAGAAAAGCAATCCACAGGATTGTATAATGAATAATGGACGGCTTTTATGTGATTTGTGAATGACGTTATTTCAGCTTTCTAATTGTAATAATGATATTGAAGATAAGGTAAATAGTTTCGCACTGTATCTGCTTTTTCATGCTAAAGTGGCGCGAAAACATTGTGAGTGATATTGGCTGTTAATTTTTCTATAGGTAAATTCCCTATGTGGAAAATAACATGCAACTCTAGTGGAGAAAACCAACGACCATTTTTACCTTCATTTTTCAACTCTGCTTTTTTACTTTCAAAAGCCGCCAGCGCAATTTCTTGAAAAATATTGCTTTGCTGTTTTAAGACAAGCTGTTCCTGAAATAAAATGGGATCATTACCTTCTTTTTAAATATCACTGTAATATCTTGCAAACTCATATGCTGCTTTTAGAGAAAGTTTGTAACAGAACCGTGCCTTTCACGGTGTTTATTGTGATGTGTATAACGGAAAAATTAAGAGCGCGTATTATCTTTTCGAACATTCAACCACAATCTTACTTCATCACAATATTTACCTTGAGAAGATACTTTTACAAAAGATGCTCATAATCTATAAATCACCCTTACCTAATTCACCTTCTCGCTCATCCTTCTATGCATTGCCTGCCCACCTTTTAAACCATTTTAAATTTTTGATATAGAATTTTTTCTTGAATCATAAAATGATCTGTACCAATCTTACCTTTATGCATCTTTATACACTTTGATTCTTGTTTCCAAAGCCTAGTCTGCCAGCATATCACGCTGTTTTTTATATTTAATATATATTTTTAGATTTATTCGTAACTTGTTAAAAAAGTTTCTATATTTTGATAGCAAATCTTCTATCAGTTTACTTTTTTCAAAAGATTCTGAAAGGATTCTCAAAAAGTCTGCAAAGTTAAAGACTCTTTAGTGCGTATTGTTTCTTTTTTAGAAATCAAAATTGGTGATGCTCCATTCCTTACCAGAAATTGTATTATTTGAAGAGCAATCTATATTAAGATGGTGTAATCTCTTTTATGAAGTTAACTAAAGTTTTTCGAATTTCTAGCATATTGTTTAAAGACAAAAGAAACCTCCCTTTTATTTATGCAAACAGCTTAGACATCGGCTGATAATCCTCCCGCTTATAAAAATCCTTTCTGGAATAACCTTCAGAACCACAATCAAAGTAGTGAAAGATAAAACAATGTTTTTAGATGATCATAACGCACAATAAAATCAGACCAGTTTAAATGTTCAATGCTAACACCTGCTAAACAGAGGCAAATAAGTTTTAGCACGCCTTCAAATTGGAAAGACTTAAACCCCACGCGCTACGACGGATTTCAACTCTCATCGTACGATTTACCTTCCCTCTAAAACTTAATCGCTGTAAATATAAAAACCTTGAAGCCCGTTCTAAATCCGTGAGAGTTGCTGGGTCTTGCTGTATAAACGTTGAAACTCCTCACAGCTACTCATCTGAAATGCTAACATTTTTCATAAAAGGACGATAGTGGCGTTGTAACATCCCCAAAAAGTTTACGACATCACCTGAGAGATTATTGCTGATTTCAGGGGATAGAATCAATTTCTTCTCAAAGAAAACCCCATCCATACCAACAAAAAAATTTAGTCTACATGCTATGAGGAATGTCCTCAATAATTTTGATAATTTTTTAGTCAAATTTCTTTTGTTGCCAATATCAGCAGCAACTGGTGTGGAATTAACAGAACTATAATTTTTTATCTTAAAATGTATCCATCATTTTTTACATTCTTTCATCTATCTTAGCCTTCTTTTCACAGCTTCAAATGATAAAAAGTAACTGAAATGTTAAGTTGTCTTACATCGAACAAATTTCTCGCAAACTATCCCTATTTGCTAGATGACAACACATCCTCTATTTAAAGAAAGAAAAACTTTTCTTTTTTATTCAGCGATAAAGTAAATATTATCCAATTACTTATGAGAGTAATTGGATCAAATGGAAACTGTAATTTTTTCCACTCTGAGTAATCCTCTACCCGTTTATATAGATTTAGGAAAGCGCGCTGTTATGAATATTCATAAAAATGCTTCAAAAATTGATATCAGCAAAACTCTTGTTTAAAAAGGAAAAGATGTTCTCTTACTTGCTACTGAAGAACCTGTTCAAATTTGTCTTGATATTGCTTTAGAGCTTCAAAAAACATAAAGTTATCCCAACGCTTACAAGTGTGCCAACAATTCAACTTTGAGATAATATATCTGTGCTAGAGTTATGCCAATCTCACCAATCTGTTTTTATCTGTGAAGAGCATAGTATTAATGGAGAAGCCTAGAGATGCAATTGTTAAATCGCTTATAAAACAAAACATTCTATGCCAATTTGTATCATTAGGAATACCAAATGACCCCATCTGTAATAAAAACAAACTGGATTTTTTAACAAATTATGAAATCAGTAGAGAAAGCATAAACAGTGTTAACAATGATATACTATACAAAAAAGATTCAACTGCTTCCTAATATGTTCGCCAGTTAAAAACATCATAACTCATTGAGGATACAAGAAAGTAAGAAAGAAAAGCACATTAATTTACGAAGTCTTTCTCTCAGTAAACGAGCTTTTTTAAAGATAGTATGGATATTTTTTCCATTGCTTAAAAATGTACTCCATAAAAACAATATCATATCCATATAATATATTATCCAATAAACTTAATATAAAATAATATATAGATTATAGAAATATTATTTATTAGATCCATTTTTTATTATAATTATAGATTACAATAAATACATATTGACATTTTTAATAATTTTATTTATATACCATAATTAATATCATTCTATATTAGAATAATATTAATTGAAGTTTATAAATTTACGTTTTGTGCTAATATGAAAAATAAGTAATTAACATATTATATTTTTATATATAGGAGGGAAAAATGCTCACAGCATTATTTATAGCTATTTTTTCTATATCAACAGTTGTTTTACCTTTAATATCAGCGCTTGTTCCTTTTTATCCGTAGAATGGGCTTTTAATAAAGTAAGTAAAAGATGTGTGAAATGTTATTAGTGTTTTTTGTGTGTTTATTATTATTAAGATTTTTACGTTAATATTATTGTAATTACTGAGTATTTTCTGTGATTTTATAGAGGAGCTTTTTGATCTTTTCTATTTAACTTTAACGGTCAATATATTTGTAAAATATATAATTATGCTCCTCTATAAAAAGACTTTCTTTTTCTGAAAGCAGTATAACATATTGCTTTCATTTCTTAAAAACATCCATATTTACTAAACTCTTGCGTGTAATATCTTTGATTGTCTGAGTACCGGTCAGCGTCATAGCTACCCGCATTTCATTGGAAAAAAGATCAAGGAGATGCATAACACCTTTCTTACCTGCTGCTGCAAGCGCATAAACAAAAGCACGGCCAATCATAACAGCATCCGCACCTTGTGCTATCATGCGTACAACATCAAGACCAGAACGAACACCTGAATCCGCTAAAATAGTCAAATGATCCTTTACAGCATTCGCAATTGCAGGCAACACTCGTGTTGTTGACAATACACCATCAAGCTGACGTCCGCCGTGATTAGAAACAACAATACCATCCGCACCAAATTTTACTGCTTCTCGTGCATCTTCTGGATCAAGAATACCTTTCAAAATCATTTTTCCTTTCCAAAAATCGCGAATCCATTGTAGATCATGCCAACCAATTGATGGATCAAAATTTGCACCAAGCCAACCAACGTAATCATCCAATGCAATTTTCTTTTTGAAATAAGTGGAGACATTTCCAAGGTCATGGGGGCGCCCCATAATACCAACGTTCCAAGCCCAATATGGATGAGTAAACGCTTGTAAAAAACGACGTAATCCAGCATAAGGGCCAGACATCCCCGAATGCGCATCACGATAACGTGCACCAGGAACTGGCATATCAACTGTAAAAACCAACGTGCGTACACCAGCTAACCAAGCCCGTTCTAGTGCATCACGCATGAAACCGCGATCTTTGAGAACATAAAGTTGAAACCAAAATGCACCTCCAACCGCTTCTTGCACTTCCGAAATGGGACAAACTGAAACAGAGGATAGAGTAAAAGGAATCCCTTTTGCCGCTGCGGCACGCGCTGCTTTGACCTCTCCACGACGTGCATACATGCCCGTTAGCCCAACAGGTGCAAGTACAATCGGTAAATCAAGTGTCTGATCAAAAAGCTTGATTGAAAGATCAACTTCACCAACTTGCCTTAGAATCCTTTGACGCAGTGCAAGAACTTGAAGATCTGTACAGTTACGTCGCATCGTTTCTTCAGCATAAGCCCCACCATCAATATAGTGAAAAAGAAAGGGAGGAAGACGACGCTTTGCTGCCTTACGATAATCAAGTGTTGAAGAAATAATCATTGATGGCACCATTTTTCCTAAATGAAAAGAGAAGACATCCTAAAACGCATAAAAGCGAATCCGTGTACCTGCCTATTCGATATTCTCCTAAAACGCTCTATTGAATAGATAGAACTAACAGAGATTGCAACTTTCTAAAAAAACTAATTGATAAAAACAATGTCTTTATTTCTCCTATCCAAATTTAAAATCTCACAGTATGGGGTATCATTAATAATGTACTCACTCATATATTGTTCATGTGCAATTGAAATGTTATACTTTCTTTAAACGAATACCTCTTCGAAAGCGATTGCTCCGCAGCTTAATTAGTTATAATTTAAAGTTGTTTTTCCCTCAAAAGGTCCTTACATTATCGGTTATAAAAATATAGATCCTATAGTCATTAACTATAAACCATAATCTCCCCTAAAAGTTGAAAAATCCTTTATTAATACTGGAAATAAAGTTGTCGCATACATCCAGAAATCTTCTTATATCAATACTCAAAATTGAGACCTGTTACTTACTCATGAAAGTTTATAAAAATATAGAGTGCCTAATTCACATAAAGCATAAAAAATTTTTAATGTTCATACTAATAGAAGCTCTCCATATTGAATTGAATAATTTTCTAGCAATATTATATCTTGAGGCTATAAATGCGTTACTAAAATTAGAACAATGTTTATTAAAAAATTGTTACTAAACTGTAATGCAAAACTTATTTATTGGCTCTTAAAGATAATTTTTATACGAAATAAAACATACTGGTCATTTAAGCTCTAGAAAAATGGAGTCAATAGCAGCATTCAAGCTCGCATGTTTACTTTAAAAGCAAATACGCTACTGTTATATTGAATTTTAGTAACTTATTGATTTATTATAATAATAAGTACGAATAACATATTAAATATAGTAAAATTCGTTCATTTTAGATTTTTTCATGATGAAATAATCAAAACTATTCTTTTGCACATCATAAACGAAGTTCGTATAAATATAACCTCTTGAAAAAAAGAAGTAAAAATGCCTCTCATATCCTCTCAAATGCAAGGGATGCGATAACTTTGGAAACTAAAAATAGAATGAATAGCGCCGGTTTTGCGAAGAATAAATTTTTCTTTTATCCAAAATACACTTTCTGCATACATGTTATCAAAATTCGTAGTTTCCAACTCATTTAAAATGCTTAGACAACTTTAAACCCTGTGCTTGATAATGTGATCCAACATCATGTCCATAAAGGGTTGATGGTCGATTAAGCATATGCTCATAGACCAAACGGCCAATCATTTGACCATGCTCTAAGATAAAAGGAACTTCATGGCTCCGCACTTCTAAAACCGCTCTTGCTCCTTTTCCACCCGCTTCCATATGCCCAAATCCTGGATCAAAAAAGCCTGCATAATGCACCCTAAACTCACCAACTAAAGGATCAAAAGGAGTCATTTCTGCTGCATAAAGCGGAGGCACATGAACAGACTCTCGTGAAACTAAAATGTAAAACTCATCAGGATCAAGAACCAACTCCCTTTGACCACGATCAAAAAGAGGTTCCCAAAAATCTAAAACGTGGGCAACAGCACGTTTATCAATATCAATAACACTTGTATGATGTTTACCACGATAACCTATAAGCCCGTTTTCGTCTCCCTTTAAATTAATGGAAAGACCAATACCACCAACGCTAATATTAGGAAGATCCTCCGATATCAGTGTTTCTTGCTTTTGCAAAGTGTGCAACTCAATTTCATTTAAATAACTTTGCCCTTTTCTAAACCGAAGCTGTGATAAATATGAGCCTTTATGCACCAAAATTGGAAATGTGCGTGGACTAATTTCCAAATAAAGTGGACCATGATAACCAGCACAAATTTTATCAAACTCCTGAGCATTATCCGTAATGACACGCGTAAAAATATCTAATCGGCCTGTAGAACTTTTGGGATTGGCAACACCAGATAAAAATTCTGGTAAAGCTAAACTTTCCAAAAGAGGAACAATATAAACACACCCCGTTTCCAAAACGGCTCCGTCTCGTAAATCAAACTCATGCAACTTTAACCGTTCAAGCTTATCCAAAACTTTTGTATTAGGGCCCGGCATAAAAGAAGCACGTATACGATAAGCTTTCTCCCCTAAACGAAGATCAAGGCTTGCTGGTTGTATTTGAAATCTATCAAATGGATACTGAGCCTTGAGAAAGTTATTCTCAATCAAAGCTTGTATATCACTATCTGCTAAAATACCGCTTATACGCGCCATATATATTGCCTTCCCTTTTTACATTGTTTCTTTTTTGACCTAGATGATAAATTGGTGCAAGCTATTTTAAGGTGATAAAAACTATTTTTTCTGTTTTTTCCAACCGATTTGTTAACATAAAATAAAATACTTCGAATGATGAAGAACTCTTTTCTTCTCTCTAAAAGTAAAATAGGAGGTATTGTAAAAATAATACCTTCCATACTCTCTTATTCTTGAATGTCGCGCAAATGATGTTATCATAATTTTCTATAGAAGCCTTAAGATTCCTGTTAGAATTTATTATGATTATACGCCATCTTAGCGAAAATATTATTAATCAAATCGCCGCTGGTGAAGTTATTGAACGACCAGCAAATGTTGTTAAAGAACTTGTTGAAAACGCTATTGATGCTGGTGCAACACGCATCGAAATTATTACAGCAAATGGTGGAAAAAATTTTATAAAGGTGAGTGATAATGGTTATGGAATTCCTGCAGATCAGTTAACTTTAGCAGTTTCTCGCCATTGTACCTCAAAGATTACCAATGACGTACACAATATCTGCTTCCTTGGGTTTAGAGGAGAAGCCCTCCCCTCTATTGGTTCTGTTGCTAAACTTAAACTCATTTCACGAACAAAAGATGCTGAGAGCGCTGCTGAAATTTCCGTTACTGCAGGAAAAATTGTAGGACCCAAACCAGCTGCTGCAAACCTTGGAACAATTGTTGAAGTTCGTGATCTTTTCTTTGTCACGCCGGCACGATTAAAATTTATGAAAACTGATCGGGCTGAAACAAATGCTATTAGCGATATGATTAAGCGAATTGCTATCGCATTTCCACATATCCGCTTTTCTCTTTCAGGACTAGACAGAACATCTATGGAACTGTCCGCTACAGAAAATAATATTCAAGGTCAATTACAACGTATTACGCAAATTATGGGAAAAGAATTCGCCCCTAATAGCATTGCACTGAATGCTGAACGCGAAGCAGTGCGCTTAACGGGTTTTGCCTGTTTGCCATCTTTCAACCGAAATAACAGCCTTCATCAATTTGCTTATGTTAATGGGCGTCCCCTGCGTGATAAATTTCTATGGGGCGCTATCCGAGGCGCTTATGCTGACGTCATGACACGAGATCGTTATCCTGTCGCTATTCTTTTTATTGATCTCCCACCTGCTGAGGTAGATGTTAATGTACATCCAGCCAAAGCTGATGTACGATTCCGTGATCCAGGATTAATTCGTGGTTTGATCGTTGGAGCTATTCGTGAAGCATTACAGCAATCCGGTATTCGTCCTACTTCAACCCGTTCTGAAGCAACGCTAGCTGCATTTCAAATACAAAAACCATTGGCACAACAACCGTTAGGCAATTTTAAGAATACGCACCAGTCCTCTTCTTATAGCCCACAGCCTCATCATTTTGCCACCGCTTCAATGGTTCACAAACCATTGGATATTACTAGTTCTTCTGGTTTAAAAGAAGATGCTACTCCTATTATGGAGGGCTTAAATATACCAAGTGGGGATGCATACATTCCAAACACTACATCTTCATCAGAAGAGTTATCTTATCCATTAGGAGCGGCCAGAGCACAAATCCATAAAAACTATATTATTGCCCAAACACAAGATAGTTTGATCATTGTCGATCAGCATGCAGCTCACGAACGATTGGTTTATGAAGCACTCAAAAATGCACTTTATTCCAAACCGCTTCCTTCACAGTTATTACTTATTCCTGAAATTGTAGAACTCTCTGAAGAGGATGCAACATGCCTTTTAACCCATAAAGATGCTTTGCAAAAATTTGGATTAGGAATAGAACCATTTGGACCAGGAGCAATTGTTGTGCGTGAAACACCTTCCATGTTAGGAGAGATCAACGTCCAAGCCCTTATTAAAGATCTCGCAGATGAAGCCGCTGAGTATGATACAACAAACAATTTAAAAGCAATGCTTGATTATGTTGCAGCTACGATGGCTTGTCACGGTTCAATACGGTCAGGGCGCCTTTTACGCCCCGAAGAAATGAACACACTGTTGCGACAAATGGAGGCAATACCCAATACAAGTACATGTAATCATGGACGCCCTACTTATATTGAACTTAAATTGGCAGATATAGAACGGCTTTTTGGCAGAAAATAAACTCTTAACCAGTTTTGACAAGAAAAATATTTTTAAATTAACTCTCGACTTTATAATATATCTTATGGCACTTTTCTTAAATCTCTTGTATCAGTAAAAAGGAGTTATAATGTTTTCCGATAGTGAACGCGAAGCAAAAATTCATTATTCTAATAATGGATATGACATTATAGAATATGGTTCCTATACCATTTGTGCTGTCAGCGGACAAAAAATCCCTATAGATGATTTGAAATATTGGAATCATCACCGTCAAGAAGCATATGCTAGTTGTGAAATCTCCTATCAGCGCGAACTTGAGTGCAACCCATATCTCAAGCAATTGTTAAAAACAAAAGAAAAATAAACCCTCGAAAGCTATAAATTTAGCCTTTACCTTTTAGATAAGAAAACTCAAGGGAACGTTTTCTAAAGCGGGTCATGACCTCCTCAAGGACTATACGACAGAAATCTTTCTGAACAAAATCAACATTCACATCAAAGACAATAAGATTTTTCAAATCTTTTTGCGTGTGAATTGTCTGTATACGGATATAATCTTTAGCTGTTGTTGCTAGCCATAAATTGTGCATTTTAGCCTTTTGTATAAGGCTTTTTAAATTTTCATCTGTGAAAAAATAGTGGTCTGGATACATGTAAGTTTGCACCACATGACCAGACAATTCTTTAATAGATTTAAAAAATTTATCTGGATTGCCAATACCGGCAAATGCCAAAAATGATTTTCCTGAAACCTCATCAGAGGCACTGGCTTTAAGATGAGCACGATATAAAGGCTTTCCAGTACGAGAAATAAGAAAAGCAACATTATCAGGCGCATCGGAGTGACCAATCAATAAAACACTATCCATAAAAGAAAACTGCGTTTTTAATGGTACACGCAAAGGTCCTGCTGGAAAGACAGCTCCATTACCGAAACCGCGCATCGCATCAACAACGAGTAACGTATAATCCATATAAAGACGGCGACTTTGAAATCCATCATCCATTAAAATAAGATTACATCCCTCTTGCTTAAGCCTTTGTGCCGCTGCATAACGATTAGGTGATACAGCTACAAAAGCATGCCGTGCAAGTAAAAGTGCTTCATCTCCAACATTGTGTGGAGTATCATATTTCTCATTTACAAGATGTACCCCTTTAACTGATCCACCATAACCACGTGATACAACACCAGGTACGAAACCAAGTTCTTTAGCCACTTTGGTAAAAGCAATAACAACCGGCGTTTTACCCGCACCGCCACATGTAAAATTTCCAATACACAAAACTGGCAGGTCAATCACGGGGGGCTGTCTTGCCATAAAACAACTTGAAAAATAACCATACCCCCATGAAACTGGAGCTAATACAAAACGCAAAAAGCTTTTATTTTTCCACCAAAAATGGGGGGCGCTAATATGCATATCTACCCTGACGCTGACGTAAACCTGTTTGTATTACAAGGGGTTGTAAAAATGGATCTAAAATCTTTAATGTGCGCTCAAGTGCACCTGCCATATCTGTCGCCACTTCATGAGCCTTATCAACCATTTCTTGTCGCAATGTTTCATTTGTTAAAAGCTTATACACCTGAATAGCAAGCTGTTTTGTATCTTGAACCATATATGCTGCATCATGCGTTAAAAATTTTTCGAACATCTCTTGAAAATTTGAAACATGGGGTCCTGTCAAAATAGCGGAACCAAGCAAAGCCAATTCCAATGGATTGTGTCCACCATTTCCACATAACGACTTACCAACGAAAGAAACTTTCGATAAGCGAAGGAAAAGCCCCATTTCTCCAATTGTATCTCCCCATAAAATATCGGTATTCATGTTTGGAACAGCATCTCTACTCCTACGAATAAAACGTAATCCCTTATTGTCGCATTTTCTGATAAGATCTTCTGAACGTTCAGGATGACGAGGCACAATAATTGTTAATAAATCTGGTAAATAATTTTTAACAATCTTATGGACCTCAAAAGCAATCTCCTCTTCCCCTTCATGCGTTGAAACAGCTGCCCAAACTGGGCGATTGCCGATAGCATTACGATAACGTGCAAGCAATGCTTGATTTTCAACCAGAAAAACATCAGCCTTGAGATTACCAGAAAACGTAACAGATTTTACGCCAAGTGTATGGTAATAAGCTACATCTCTTTCGTTTTGACCAATCGCCAAATCAATATCCTTAAAAATATGTTTGGCAAGAACGCGTCGTTTTTGCCAAGCTTTAAAAGAATGTTCAGACATATGGGCATTAACCAAAATCTGCGGAATACGCATTTTTGCAAGTTCTTTAATACGAAGAGGCCAAATTTCTGATTCACAAATCAAAGCGAGATCAGGCTTCCAATGACTAATAAAACGGCGCACTGCAAAATCTAAATCCAAAGGAGCATATTGATGAATCAACCTATTACCAAAATGTTTTTTCACAAGAGTAGAAGATGTTACAGTCCCAGTTGTCATTAACACATTGATTTTCAATGATAAAATATAATTTACAAGTGGGACAAGTGCAAGTGTTTCTCCAACACTTGCTGCATGCAACCAAACTAACGAACCTTGGGGGCGTACATGAGAACTTTTACCTAAACGCTCTTTTTTGCGACACCACTCTTCTTTTCCACGAAGAGCACGAAAGAACAAATAAAAAGGAATAACAGGACATAAGCAAAAACCAATCATCCGATAGCTTAAAAGAGCCGTATGTGCCTTTAATTCTACCATTTAAATCACCTCATCCAGCTACTTTAAGATATCTATATGCTTATTTTGTTAAAAAATTCATCAACACTATTGGTTACATCCATATTTTTTTAATATCATCCATATCTTGAACAAAAAACGCTTCACCCATGAGAAAATTCAACACATAAAGGACAAAAAACGTAATTTTATCGCCATATTTTTTTTAATTTTCCTATAAAGATAGCATATACACATTATTTAAATCTCTTTTAATGAAATTTTGTCACTTATATCGATTTTATCACTTCATTCTGCACCCTATAAAAAATCTTACTTAAAAAATAACAAAGCCACATTTCAGTCGATTATAATTTTGAAAATATAAATGATAAATATCATACAACCTATAACATAGATTGTATCAATTTTTTTCAGCTCACTGAATAAATACTTCTTATGATTTTAGTAAAACTTTGAATTTTGCACGTTGGTATTTTAGAGAAAAAACTTATTTTTACATATATTATGTATTATCAATTTTTCAAAAAATAATCCATATAAATATTATAACCTATATAAATACAACAAATAAAATATGTTTAAAAGAAAGCCCAATCTCTATGATTTCATTTCAATAAAATGAATATGTAAAACTAATCTTAAAAAAACTTTTGAACGGTATAAAGTTCTCATTTTAAATTGTGATATAATCTCTTAAAGATAACCCAAAAAAATCCAATCTTGTTTAATAAAAAATTTCTTAAAAATCTTAAAGCAATTTAAATAAGAGTTTTCAAAATTTTAAATCCTCTCTTTCCAGGAGATCGCATGGTATATTATTCCTTTTAATATTGTATATAATCAACACAAAATGATTAATTTATAGATTGTAGTGTTAAACGAGTACTCAAGAAACCCTTATGAGGTAAGTTAACTTCATCAATCTATTCAGTTTATCTAAATTTCTAATTTTGATAAGTTTCTAGCGACTTTCATGGTTTCTAAGCTTATAATTATAATTTGTTGGAAAAATTCCAATGGATAAGTAGGGAGTGCTAATAATCTCAACGGAGTAGTAATTAATATCATTAATAATGCTACTCTTTTTATTAATCTTAACGTATTAATGTCTCATACCCCATTCAAAAGCAGAGTGACTATTCACAATATAATCATAAACTTCGAGTGATAGCTGTCATGATAATATTGCTGTTGTAAATAGGTTAATAGAACTGTCTTGCATTTCTATTAAGTGTAAAGATGGTGATGCAACAATGGATTTTATACCCTGAACGGACACCATTATGAAATGTGCTTGGGTGCCTTGAGAGATGTTTCCTTAAGAAAACATATGAATTTTAAACAACAAGCATATTCTTTTTTACGTCGTTCTATTTTACCCAAAAAACGTACCTATGAAAAGGACGGCTAAACAAAAGCGTGAAGCAATCTACAGGCTATAATGACCAGATATTCAAGCTTTATTCTGCATCGCCTAACTCAGCATCAAGAAACTGATGCAAATCTACAATGTAATAACGTTGTAATGCATTATCTACACTGCTTTGTGCTTTTGCCTGCCACGCTTCTTGAGCGGATTGATAATCTGAGAAAATACCAACCACATCTAAATCATCAGGATTCTTAAATTGGTTACTGTTAAGGTTTTTTAATTCCCCACCAAATACAAGATGTAAATATTGTTTTTTTTCGTTGATTTCAGTCATATGTGCCTCCATATCATTTAGATTATTTTAGCGCGCTTTTACGTGATTAAACTAACTTTGTTTGACGAACAACATCTATCATATCTTGACAGCAATTATTTTTACCAGCAATTAAAAGTCCATATTGGTAAGGCTCAATTCCATAAGATAGTAAAGGGGCATCGAGCGATAAAAAACACCCTCCACACTCCTGCAAAATAAGATCAGCAGCGGCAATATCCCATTCATGACAATTCGGACGAACTAATACGATATCAATTTCATCTTGAGCAACAAGAACAATACGATAAGCAAGAGAAGGAAGATAATGGTAAAGACTGACTCGATTGAGAAAATCATCTGGTAATTTTTGTGCGAGCGATTTATCAAGTGAAATTTTATATTTTCGATGTCCTCCCGAGGCTAAACGAGGAAGTTTTATCCCATTTAATGTTGCCCCTCGACCCATTACAGCTGCATAAATATCTCCTTGAGCCGGACATTGTAGAACGCCCACAATAGGACGCCCATTCTCAATAATGGCAACCGAAATACACCAATAAGGACTGCCAGAAAGAAAACCTCGTGTTCCATCAATAGGATCAACCACAAAGAAGCGTTTATAATCTTGTTGCTCTCGATCATCTTTTGTCTCTTCTGAAATCCATCCATAATTTGGACGCGCTCCAAGAAGCTTCTCTTTCAAAAAATGATCAACAGCAAAATCTGCCTCACTGACCGGTGAATTACCCTCTTTAATCCAAACATCCAACGTGCATCCAAAATATCGCATTGCTAAATCTCCTGCCTCTCGACAAACATCCCGCAAAAGATTTAAATCAGAAGAATGATGCGTGTTATTTTCCTGCAAGTGTCATCCCTTCAATTAACAATGTTGGAGCCGCTGTACCATAACGCCGATCAATATCATTGGCAGGTGTTAAATGTGCTAACATATGAAGCAAATCAGAACCTAGCGTTACTTCACTCACCGGATAAGCAATTTCACCATTTTCAATCCAAAAACCGGAAGCCCCACGACTATACTGACCAGTAATAAAATCAATGCCATGACCGAATAATTCGGTCACATAAAATCCATTTCGCAAATCTTTTATCATATCGCAAGGCGATACTAAACCCGGTTCAATAGCAAAATTTGTACTTGTCGGCTGCACTAATGATGCCGAACGCACACCGTGTCCATTTGTTTTAAGTCCCAATTCACGTGCTGTAGATGATGAAAGAAGCCAACTTTTTAAAATACCATTTTCAATAATATTGAGTGTTTGCCCCTCTACCCCTTCTCCATCAAAAGGATGAGAAGCATTTCCACGTAATCGCAAAGGTTGATCGGTTACATTAACATTAGGCTTCATCACTTCCTTGCCTAGGAAATTCTGTAAAAGACTTGTTTTACGAGCCACAGAGGCTCCATTGACCATAGATGCGATATGCCCTGCAATCCCGCGAGCCGTACGCGGATTAAAAATAACATCAACGCCCCCAGTCGCCGCACGAACTGCACCCAAACGTCGGACAGCACCAAACCCTGCATTCTTTCCAACAGTTTCTGCTGCCTCTAAATCAGAAAAATGTAAGGCTGTTGTATAATCATAATCCCGCTCCATCTGTGTTCCTTCACCTGCAAGAGCACTACAAGAACGTGAAAAGCAACTGGAGCGATAGGCTCCACAAAAACCATCGCTGGTCACAAGAATAAACCCACTCCGGCCATAAGCTGTTGCAGCGCCACCAGAATTACTTACACCTTTAACATCAAGAGCTGCTGCCTCTGTTTTTAAAGCATCTTCTGTTAAAAAATGACTGCTTGGCACAAAATCATCAAAAAGATCAAGATCTTTAGGAGACTTAACCAAACACTCTTTATCTGCCAAACCTTCAAATAAACTATCGGGAGAAGCTTTAGCCATCGCAACAGCACGTTCCGCAAGTTCTTGCGGATAAGACGCTAAATTAGCAGAAACACTTGCTACTTTTTTTCCAACAAAAACCCTTAGAGTAAAATCATTGCTCTCTGCTGCTTCTGTTGATTCGACTTTCCCAAAACGAACTGATACACTGGTAGAATGAGCATGAACAATAACGGCATCGGCAGCATCTGCCCCAGAACGCCTTGCTGCTTCAACCAGTGAAACAGCTTTCTCAATCTGGTTTTTGTCAGTCATTATAGACTCCCTAAAATATTTTATTATTTACATTGATAAGCACTCTGACAAATTTATATAAATCAGAATATAACTCTTGTATGTTTATTCATAAAATTACGCACATTTCATGCATTTTTTCTTTTAATGCATCGAATAATTTCCTTTTTAGCTTCTTTATGAAAAGACGCAATATGTCGTAAAATTTCTTTAGTTTCAAGATTTCTCATTGCCCCTTATCATTTTAGATAACCCAATCTGTACTGATAATCAAATTAACCGAAAACTTGGCAATCAACAAAAGACCTAGCAATAACACTTGAATTTAAGTCCAAAACCTCAAAAATTCGAAAAGCATAAAACGACTTAAGTCACAAGCCTTATGTCCTCTGGATAGTCAAATAACTTCCTTCATTCCTATAGCATTCTTTAATTTCCAAGCAAAAATCAAGAAAATGCCTTATATTTGTGTATACTTCTTTTCTTCTATAAACTCTCTCATATTAAGATGGCAATCTTGTAAACAAAAAAACATAAACGGAATAAAAATTTTTCCTTTCATTATGGTTTCAATAAAATGAGCAGTCATAAACTTCTTTACCCTCATGGACGTGGTATCACAAAGAACTCATTTTTTATATTTATTAGAAATAAGTTATAATCATAATATTCTCTCTCGTTTCTAATACGTCTAATCGAGAGCATCTCATTTTTTTCATGCGTCATCCTTAATCGGTTATTTTGTTATTAAACAGGCATAATTTGACTGACTTCTTTTTCCTGAAACAAAAATTCTAAGATACTGGATAGATTTTGATTTAAGAACTATACTCTTTCCTCTTTCCCCTCCATTAAAAAATAAAGAAGCGTAATATTGTCATAAAACGATAATCAATAAAACTTTTATATGAAGCTCAACGTTGTATTTATCTTTCAATTCAATCTGCAATAAGCGTATTCTTCCAATTAATTTTGACAAGTTTATCGCTCATAATTGTTTTAACAGATACAAAAATATTTGCAGAAACTAGGATATCTGTACACATTTTAAAAAATCGCTTTTTTAAACATTTAAACTAAATATATACAATGATACGAAATTAATTTTACGGAAATTAAGAGTGAGCTTATTTATTCTTTAGAGCCTTTTAAAGCTGTAGTCTCTAGAAAGTCATCATCTTTTAATCAAAAAACACTTTGATTTATAATCATAATTGATCATTTTGTAATTTGCATAAAAGAGTCAAATATCATTAAATTTTCTCCATTTTAAACTTATTTATATTGAGGAAATCACAACTATTCGCTCTCAAATCATGAATAGAGGTAATATTGATAAAACCTATTTAAGAAGGAGTCAAAATGCCTTTTATAAATGCTCTCAAATCAAAAACTATCGCAATACTAGAAACTAGGAAATATCATGACAATATCGACCTACAGATTTACAAGAGCAGAAATAAGCTTCTACAACTTTCTTTATTTTCAGTAAAAATGCGCACCTTATAAGCTTTTATATATTGAATAAAATTCAATGACTTTTATAAGATCTTTGGTGCAAAATTAATTTTCTCAGATGATTTGACTCGATTTCAACCACTAACTAAAAACCAGATCATAGCTCATCGATTTGCTATATACTCATAACTGATTTCATTCTAACAAGGCTACGATTTCTGCGCCTTTGTAAAGATATTAACTTTTTTATAAATGCACACCCTTACGAGATGATTTTGTTTTCAATAAGAGCACGTCTGCTCATTTCAATCATTGCATCACGAAGGTGTAACTTAATTTTTGACCCAATAATCATTCCAAAGAAAGGAGAAAGTAAACCAGACATGGTTACAGTATGGCGAATTTTGTTATTTGAAGAATCAGATTTTTTTGAACAAATATATTCATGATCAAAACTCATATGAGTAAGAGGAAGTTTAGCATAATCAGAAAAGAAAACATTTTTTATAACTTTATCAAGTGTAAAAGTTACTGTAGGTCCCTTTTTAGGTTTCATGCGTCCTATAGCGCCTTCTTTGAAAGGACCAGAAAGTTCTACCCATTCAAGTTCACTATCCCAGCAAGGCCATGATGCCACATCTTCCCATATAGCCCAAATCTGCTCAGCACTCGCTTCTGTGTTAATTTCTTCGCTATATATCCATTTAAACACGATAATCTTCCCTGTTTTAGAAATCATTTAGTTTTATTGCTAAAGAATAATATAAAAATTATTCTTAAAAATGTAATAACGATAACACACTGCATACTGTCAGATTTACTTAATATATAATTATTAACTCAACAAGCGATATTAATAAAATAAACACACAAAAGTTCAGTATAATGAACACTCTTGTCTACCTTAAATAAAAAATATCTTTTTTAAGTTTATACAATAACAAAAATAAAAGTTACGCACTATTTAGGATATAAATGCAGACTACATAGTTGAAAGCTTTCAGCTTCTAATGAGATGTTGCGGATTAATGTGTAGCCGAAAGAAATTAGAAAAAAGTATCATAACTGTTGTCGTGAAATATATATTCCTATTGGAGAAAAAACATTCATCGGTAGTAAAGCTAATAATACACTAAAGTTTTGGCAATGTGTTACACTTTTAATGTAGCTGAAATTAACAAATCAGCATATAACTTACAAAAATTAGCAGCAATACATACTGCTAATTTAGGTCCAATAGCATTACACCTCAAAGCAATTTTTGGCTAGACAAAAGAACAGATGGCCTCTCTATATTAAAGGGCGTATATTGTAAAAGACTCGCTCTTGGGGCTATAAAAAACTTCAAAAAATGAGAGATTGAGACAAAAAACATAATGAAATCAAAATTCATCAATTCCTTTAAAATTAGAATCTTTTGTTTACTTTCTGCTTAACCTTTTAAAAACCATATAAAATGAAGAAAACTGTAAAGAAGCATTTTTCATCCTAGATCAAAACAATAACTTTCTCAAAATGTAAACGATCGTAATTTATAAAGACGTATTGCTGTCTCACCATAAAAACGCTCATCGTCTAGATAAAAGACGTCAGGTAAATGAATCATTGTATCTTTCTTTTCTTCAAGTATGAAGAGTGTATCAGTTTTTGCCCACCCCCCTCGCAAAGCTTCTACGAAAGCACGTTCACCTAAACAACGGCTATAAGGAGGATCAGCGCAGATAACATCAAATGGGAGCATTGTGCCAATATTGCCAAGTTTGGTCGCATCACGACGCAAAATCCGTCCTATCGACTGTAATTCAAAGGCTTCTATATTTTTTTGAAGCAACCCACGCCCCTCAACCGAGTTCTCAACAAAAACAGCCGCCTTTGCTCCACGTGAAAGTGCTTCGATGCCTAAAGCACCAGTACCAGCAAAAAGATCAAGAATGCGTTTATTGGTCCAAAATTGTTCTTCACGGCTAGAAAGAATATTAAAAAGGCTTTCACGTGTACGATCACTCGTTGGGCGAATCGACTGATTAACAGGCGAAAACAAAACACGCCCAGCAAATTTACCGCCTATGATCCGCACGTGAACCTCCAAATCGCTTTGAAGTTTTTGCACCATCCCTATGTGGTTTAGATTTTTTCATAGCACCACCAAACGATTTTACCTTTTTCTTTCTCTCAAAAGAATGCTCATCATGGCCACTTTTTATCATTTTCTCTTTATCCTTAAAAAAGCGATCTTTCTTACCAAAGGGATGCGTCTCGTCATAAGATGTTTTGCCACGTTTTTGAACAAAACCTCCCCTCTTCTCTTTGTGTGACGGAGTTTCTTTTAGTTTTTCCTTGCCTCGATGAAAGGATCTTCTACCATCCAAATCGCTCTTATGATCATGCGATTTCTCCTCACTATAGGGAGGCTTTCTACGTGTACTCTGCGGACGTGCACCAGGAGCCATCCAAACATTAGCACGGCGAGAACGCGGTAGAAAACGCTCTACTTTTCCTTCCTCACTTTTCTCCTTTTTTACATTCTCATGAGACTTTGTACTTAATCGTGCACGACTATATTCAACAGAACCATCTCTTGGTCGGCGCCGTATCGCCCTTTCGCTTGAGAAAACCCAACCATCATTTGCAACAGAAAGATCTTTCTGGCTTTGCTTTTCTGCAACAACTGCAGAATTTGAAAATGGCTTAAGAATAGGAGCATCAAAATCTGCATTGGCTTGCATAATCAAACGCTCCCCCAACTGATCTCGTAACATCCGCCCTTTTAACTCTTGCACGGCTCCTTCTTCTAAATCAGAGAGATGAAATGGACCATAAGATACACGTATTAATCGATTAACTGATAATCCCAATGCCCCTAAAACATTCTTTATTTCACGATTTTTTCCTTCACGCAAAGCGACAGAAAGCCATATATTAGATCCTTGTTCACGTTCAATTGATGCTTCAATCGAACCATAAAAAATGCCATTAATCGCAATACCATTTTTAAGGTTATCCAGCGCGCTCTTCTTTACTCTTCCATGAGCACGGACGCGATATTTGCGAACCCATCCTGTTACAGGAAGCTCTAATACACGCGCTAAGCCACCATCATTGGTTAAAAGCAAAAGCCCTTCCGTGTTAATGTCAAGCCTTCCAACAGAAAGAACACGCGGCATTCCTTTTGGTAAATTACTAAATACCGTAGGTCTGCCTTCAGGATCACGGTTCGTGGTGACAAGTCCTGCTGGCTTATGGTAAAGCCATAAACGCGTTCGTTCTATAGGAGGTAAAGGTTTGCCATCAACTTTAATAACATCAGAGCGGCTAACATTAAAAGCAGGCGTTGTCACGACCGTCCCATTTACAGAAATGCGACCTGCAACAATCATCATTTCTGCATCTCGACGCGAAGCAACACCAGCACGCGCTAACCTTTTAGCAATTCGTTCACTCTCATTATTTTCATTCATTTGCGTTTCAAACCAATCTTTGCCAGTATGTTCAGAAAATTATTCACATGCACCATACCGCTTATCCTGAAAAAGGAAGTAGCATAATCATTTATCATTTTCTATCCTTTAACGACAATAATGTATCTGTTGACTTGCACGTTTGTTTTAAACACTTTAAAAAATAGAGGTATTCCTTTCATTATAAAAGCGTAATAAATTATTCATTCCATCGCATTTCTTATCGAGATAACCTTTAGATTTTCTATACCTTCAGTAGAAAGAATATTATGACTTTGACGCCCATGGAAATAGCCCTTTTAGAAGCGCAATGGGCTGCAAAAAAAAATGAAGTTCCCGTAGGCGCTGTCATTACACGTGAAAAAGCTATCATTGCACGCGCTGGTAACTTTATAAAATCTGCATATGACCCTACAGGACACGCAGAAATGCGTGCAATCCGTATGGCTTGCGAAATATTGCAAAGCGAAAGGCTTCCTGATTGCGATCTTTATGTAACACTTGAGCCTTGTGCTATGTGTGCTGCTGCCATTTCATTTGCACGTATACGACGTCTCTATTACGCAACAAATGATCCCAAAGGGGGAGCTATAGAAAATGGCCCACGTTTTTATCAGCAACCAACCTGTCATCACAAACCTGAGATTTATTCTGGTTTTAAAGAAAAAGAAGCTGCTCAATTACTTAAAGATTTTTTTGTACAAAAGCGTGAGGAAAAATAATTCTTCTTCCATAACTTTCACTCTTTAAAAACTATCCTATTTCTCGAAAAAAAACTATTAATTCCTCTGATATATATAGCAAAAGCCATTTCGAAGCATTTTTTCTCTCTTTTAATGCTGCATATTGCTTCTATTAGATGATACATTCATTCATAAGAATAATTCATTATTTTGTATATAAAATACAAAGTCCAAAATATCGTAGATATACTCTCATTTCAAATTATATTGAATCAATAAAAATCTCTTCCTTGCATATCATAAACGGGATTATCGTCTAGATAAGGAACGTTTTAGAAAAGACTAAAAATGTCCCTTATGAAGGCTCTCAAATGCAAGAATTGTCGCAACTAATGGAGTCTAGAAAATAAAATGATAGTATCAGCTTTCTCCTTCCTAAGCATAAAGATAGTGAAGCACTATAGATTTTACGTTATACTATTCACATGAGCGATGTTGTAAAATGAGCTTGAGAAATGTTTCTTTTTAGGAAACGCGTAAGGATTCTCTCGATGCTGTTGCTATTTCATGAGAATAATACCCCTCAGCAGCATTATAACTCTGCGTGAATAAGAGCCTGGTATCATAAGTAATTGGAAAAATACTTTACTTTAAATATTTTGTCTTTTCCCTATCGACCAATAGGTGCGGTTTTTGCTGGTTGGCGATAAATTAAAGGTGGTTCAGTAAGATAGCGACGGTATTTTGAACTTCCAACTTGTGCTCTCTGACGACGTAAATATTCCTGTCGTTGCTTCGCATTCAACTGTGAAGGGTTTTCTGAACCAGCGCCATTAACTGACGATCCTTTGTGAGGAAAAGAAGTAATTCCTTGATGCTTCTTCGATGCTGCTATTTCATGGACAGATCTATCTTGTTGTGGAATCGGTAAAAATCTGCGCGAACTAGGGCTTGGTATTACAAGTTTTGGATGAGGTTTCATAACAATCTGGCTACTGTTATTTGTTGGTGTTAATGAAGTAATATTAGCAACATCTTCAAAAAACTGTATCGAAACTGGTTTATCGGTACCATAGGTAGGAGCGGATAAACTGCATCCCGTTAAAACAAAGCACATCCCTAAAATTCCTATTGGAAATATTTTTATTTCACGTTTTCTCACTGCCTATTCCATTTCCTAAGTATATGGCTGATTAATATTCCCGTTATTTATGAGAGAACGGTCCATACACAAATTTCCCCCCCTGCAGATAAAACAACGGAATTTTCCTCGTACCACAAAAAACTATATTCATCAATATGAGAAATTTACTTGCATTTCTTTCCTTTGATCTAAAATTTTAAATCTTGCCAAGAATCTGCAATTCCCGCAAAGCAGCTGCATCACGAGCAGATACATCCGGATAAGCAGGATCACTCCCAACATCTTGTGTATAACGCCATGATCGAGCACATTTTTTTCCTAATGCCTTCTCTGGATATACACCAACACCTTCAACATCATTCAAAGTAAAAGCATCGGAAGGTATTGTATCCCGCGTAATTGTGAGTGCACTGGTAATACAGATCTCCGCCATATCCACATTTTCTATTGCTTCTCGTAAAGCCGGATTGGAAATAAAAACAACAGGAGCGGCTTCTAACGAGGATCCAATACGCTTATCAACGCGTTCAAGCTCTAAAGCACCTGTAACAACTTTACGGACCTGCCGAATTTTTTTCCAACGCTCAGACAAAGATTGATTTTGCCATTCTTCTGGTACAGAGCGAAATTGTTCTAAATGCACAGACTGGCTTTCTGGGTAACGCTCTAACCAAGCTTCCTCCATAGTAAAAGGCAACATTGGAGCAAGCCATGTTACCATACGCTCAAAAATCTCACGGACAACCTGCAAGGAGGATTTGCGTTTTTTTGATGAAGGCGCATCACAATAAAGAGAATCCTTGCGGATATCAAAATAAAATGCCGATAACTCAATGATTGAAAAATCCAATAATGCACGCATAATCTTTTTAAAGTCAAATTCATCGTAAGCGCGATTAATCAACTGATCAAGTTCAAAAAGCCTATGCAATATAAATTTTTCAAGATCCGGCAGTGCACCATAAGATATTTCTTCTCCATCATCATATGCTAAAGTTCCAAGCATCCAACGAATTGCATTGCGTAGTTTACGATATGAATCCACATTTGTTTGAAGGATTTTTTTGCCTAAACGCTGATCTTCCCAATAATCAGTTGTCATAACCCAGAGACGAAAAATATCAGCTCCAGATGTTTTAATGATCTCTTGCGGAACAACCGTATTGCCTAAAGATTTAGACATTTTCTTACCATTCTCATCCAAAGTAAAACCGTGTGTGATCACCGCCTTATAGGGAGAGCAAGCACGCGTACCACAGCTTTCCAAAAGAGAAGATTGGAACCATCCGCGATGTTGATCTGAACCTTCAAAATAAACATCAGCAGGCCATTTCAAATCAGCCCGATCTTCTAACACAAAGCTATGGCTTGCTCCAGAATCAAACCAAACATCCAAAATATCATAAACCTGTATCCAAGGCTCATGTGCACGCTCGCCTAAAAAACGTTCACGTGCTCCTTCAGCAAACCATGCATCTGCCCCTTCTGCTTCAAAAGCCCGTAAAATACGCTCGTTCACACCTTCATCTTTTAGAATAACACCATCCTCATTCGCAAAAATACAGATAGGAACACCCCAAGAACGCTGACGAGAAAGAACCCAATCAGGACGATCTTCTATCATCGAAGCTAGGCGGTTTTGCCCAGAAGACGGCACAAAACGCGTTTTTGAAACAGCTTCCAAAGCCCGACTACGTAAAGTTGAACCATCCCCAAAATCTTTATCCATTGAAATAAACCATTGCGGTGTATTGCGAAAAATAACGGGTTTTTTTGAACGCCAACTATGGGGATAGGAATGCTTTAAACGCCCCCGTGCAAACAATCGATCTGCTTTAATTAAAGCGTTAATGACCTCTTTATTCGCATCACCCATTTTTCCATTATCATCAATAACACGTGCAGGTCCTCCTTCACGATCTGGTCCCAAACCTGGAACATCTTTCGTATAAAACCCTGCATCATCAACAGGAAACGGTATAGATGAATCAATCCCCGCTTGCTCCAGTAAGGACTTATAATCATTCCAAATTTCAAAGTCCTCACGCCCATGGCTTGGCGCTGTATGAACAAAACCTGTACCAGCACTCTCTGTTACGTGCGAACCATCAAGCAATGGAATTTTAAAGTTATACCCCCCAGCCAAACCTTTGAGTGGATGAGAAAGAACAAGAGCTTTCAATTCTTCAGCAGAAATAACACGCAAACGCTTCAAAACAAGTTTGGCTTTTTCTGCACAACTCATAGCTAACGCATCAGCAAAGAGAAGTTTTTCCCCAACTTGAGGACCAAAATCATTTTCAGTACTTTCAACTTCGTAAATACCATAAGAAATCTGCAAAGAATAACTCACTGCACGGTTAGCAGGAATTGTCCACGGCGTTGTTGTCCAAATGACGACATAAGCACCATATAAATCATCAGAATTTGCTTCAAAAACAGGAAATTTAACCCAAATCACCTCTGATTCATGATCATGATACTCAATCTCAGCCTCTGCCAAAGCCGTACGCTCTACAACAGACCACATCACCGGCTTGGAACCACGATAAATCTGATCTGACATAGCAAATTTTATCAATTCACTGGCAATGCGTGCTTCTGCATGAAACGCCATTGTAGTATAAGGCGTGTTAAAATCTCCCACGACACCAAGGCGTTTAAATTCTTCACTTTGAACGATTACCCAATGCTGTGCAAATTCACGGCATTCTTTACGAAACTCGTTAAGAGGTACCTCATCCTTATTTTTTCCTTGTGCTCGATATTTTTCTTCAATTTTCCATTCAATTGGAAGCCCATGGCAATCCCAACCAGGTACATAATTTGCATTAAAACCGCGCATTTGGAATGAACGGACAACCACATCCTTTAGAACTTTGTTTAAAGCATGCCCAATATGAATATGACCATTTGCATAAGGTGGACCATCATGAAGAATATAAAATGGACGATCTTTTGCTTGTTGGCGCAATTGCGCATAAAGCCCCATATTTTCCCAACGCGCCATCAATTCAAGCTCTTTTTGCGGAAGCCCTGCACGCATAGGAAAATTTGTCTGTGGGAGATAAAGAGTTTTTGAATAATCTATTGTTTCATTTTTCACAGTCATTGTGAAATATCCCTGTCCACTTTTACAATTTCATTTTTGCATAACTTCCCTGAATCCTGCAACTCTGGTTTTTATCTATAGGGAAAGCCCAGCTTATCATTCGTATTAAGCAGCGATCAGGAAAATATATCATTACACTCTATGGGCTTTATCATGAAATTAACAAGAAAAGAAACCAAAAAGTGATCTTAAAAAAATAAAGGCTCCACTGACAGTGGAGCCTTTTAGAAATTTACTCTTTAAAAGATTAGAATTTATAAGCTACACCAACACGGAAATCATTGGTTTTGTAATTAACTTCAAGTTTTTCCTTTGCAAATTTCTTTTTACCAAAATCAGAGTAACGATATTCGGCACGTACAATCACATTATCCAGAAGCGAGAAATCAACGCCACCACCAAGTGTGTAACCAATCATGGTTTTTGTTTCATCAGCTAAGTTCTTAGAAGAAACGACTCTTCCATCCTCATCCTTAACGGATATTGATACAGTGTCTTGGAACTGCCCATAAGCAATACCACCAGCAAGATAAGGCATAAAGCGATCAGCCGCAAAACCAATACGTACCCGTGTAGCACCACCCCAATTCTGTTTGAAAGTATGATTTAAAGTTTCAACTTCATCCTCTTGATCAAGACCAAGTTCAGAAGCCAGCTTTTTCATTTGTTCTATACCATATACACTGGAATTGTTCTTATCCACCGCTTGTGTACTCTGTGCACCGTATCCAGCCATATTCTGTCCACCATGAGAACGAGAAGCATGTGAATTAGCACCATGCGCATGAGCGCCAGAGCCATGCACACCTCCATGAGATGCACCATGCGGATTAGCATTACTTCCGCTACCATGATGAGTACTATGATGACCTTGGGCTCCGCTTGTTCCATTGGATGATCCTGATCTCGCGAGTACAAGTGCCCCTCCGCTCGGTACTGTTCTTTCTGCTGCTGATGGTTGTACCGAGGTAGCTGCTTTTTCTGCTGGCTGTGCTCCTGGTGCGGTTACGGTGGGTTTTACTGGTGCAGGTTGTACTTGTGCGGACCCTCCTGATACAGCTGCTGGTTTTACAGATGCATCAGCTCCATTTGCCCTTACGCCTGATAACTGATCTACTACAGCTGATCGCGATGCTGACTGCACTGGTGTTCCTACTCCTGTTGTAAGGGATGTCGATTTAGGTGTAGCTAACTGTGATCTACCTACCCCACCTAACGATGCCCCTCCTGTATCTGATCTTCCCAATGAGGACGATGCCGCTTGCACTGTTTTAGAGGAGGCTGATTGTGCTACTGGCGATGCAGATGGCGTTTTTGATGGTGGTGTTGAAACTCCTGAATTTCCCCCTCCCACTGCCACTGGTTGTTTTGCTGTTGCATTAACATTGCCAGAACTTCCAGTTGTTGCTGCTTGATTTGATTGTGCTACTCCTGCTTGTGCTTGTGCTTGACTGTATTGCATTGCAGCAGATTGTTCTGACGCGGATCCTGCTACTGGAGTCCCTACTGCTGTAGCTCCTGCACCTGCAGATCCTCCTGAAGCGGCTTTTGGTGCTTGTGCTTGTGCCTGTGTTCCTATTCCTGCTTGTGTGGTTGGAGGGACTAGAGGCGTTCGTGGGCTTGTGGATCTGCGGGATCTTACAACTGCATTTTCTACTGTAGTGTTATCAGCCGCACCTATGGTAATTGTCTTTGTGTGTTTTTTACCAGATATCATTAAATCCGTGTCGACACCAAAAATAAAGTTATCACCGAGATCAATATTAGAACCTGCATAAAAACCACCTACAAAACCCGAAAGTTTAGGAGAGAACTCTTTATCTAGTGGCAAATTCTTTTCTTGATCAACAAGAGCCATATCAGATTTGCTCGAAAAACCACCAGCTTGGACACCTAAATAAAGACCTGTCCATGAAAAAGTGGGGGCAACAATGGTAGAAGAAGTCGATGGTGCTGGTTGATGAGGAATCATAACATCAGCAGCTAGCGCTGTAGACGCTGAAATTAATGAAAAAATAGACGCTGTTATTAAACGTTTTGTACTCATAAAATCTCTCCAAATATCCAAAATGAAATGTATATAGAGCATCTTTTTTGAAAGATCTGTAGCAAAAATGACACACTCACAAAAAAATAAAAATTTTTTGAAAATAAGGCTTCTTAAACCTTCAATTTTGCATTCAATGAGAATTTGTAAACTAAATCACACTAGAATTATGTGTCTTAACGTTCGATTCATTTTCATTAAATTTTCGCATAACTATTAATGATAATACTCTTTATAAATTTCTTTTTACCGAAATCTGAATAACAGTATTCTGCATGTAATAAACTATCATCTGTCATCGCAAAATCAATGCCAGCGCAAACAGTGAAATCAAATATTGCCTTTTTTAAAACCAAGCGCCATCAAAGTTTCATCTATTTATCAGTATGATCTACTTTTGGTGCTTTAGCGATAGTATTTTGTATCTAAAATTAAGAAAAACAAAGGACTTATTCAAACACTCGCAAAAAAACTTTTAGATTTTTTGTATAAACATCTTCATCATGACACATCAGTTTGATTTATAAGGATAATTTATTGTTTTCATGTTGAATGAAAAACTAATACTTTAGGATTCTATCATTTAGAACCTGTTCCATATTGTATTAATCAAAAACATTAAAAGAATTTTAAATGCCTCTTATAAACGCTTTTAACAGCCAATATCTGTCCACAACATTGATGGCTGGCAAAGTTGTATGATGATGCTAGCTTGCTCTTTTTATTAAGCGTGTAAAGATAGCGGTGCTCTATAGATTTTATATTATTTTATTGGGAGGCTTTACCGTCTTATATCACTCACGAATACTGACATGAAGTGGGCTTGATGTACTTTGAAAAATATTTCTTTAAAACAAATGTGTGAATACACAACAACAAGTGTATTCCGTTTGGGGCGTTCTGTTTTGCATGAGGAGTGTAATCCCATAAAAAGAATGCAATAAACAAAAACGTAAGACAATGCGTCATCTTCATTTTCATTATTTAAAAGACATTGCTCTAAATACTTTTGAAAATCGTAAAACTAAATTAAAAGAAGATGGTAAAGTTGGAAACTGGTTTCTATCTTTACATCTTCATATTCTTCCCCAATGAAACTGTATTTCCCAAAGCTTACTCCAACAGATATACGCAATACGCTTGCTCTAATCTGGCATATGCAGAATAAAGTTAGTCACTGGTTATGATCTTTTCCTATTTCTGAGATTAATTGAATACTTTTCCTTAGGCGTAAAATGATAGCCGTGATATAAGATTTTATGTAATCAGTAACTATAAAATCCATATGGAGCACCAATTCGCCCTCTATAATATAAAACTTTTTTCTTTAAAGTCTTATATTACAAAATGATATAAAATAAAAATATAGGGGATTAAGAGATATAGAATAGAGAGCTAATAAAATAAAGGCCCCGTTAAACGAGGCCTTAGTATTTTTTATGCTTCTAATTTCATTTTTACGAAATTAGAATTTGTAAGCGACACCTACACGGAAGTCATTGGTTTTGTAATTGAATTCACGCGTATCGTTTGCAAATTTCTTTTTACCAAAATCGGAGTAACGGTATTCTGCACGTAAAAGAACGTTGTCTGTCATTGCAAAATCAACACCTCCGCCAATAGTGAAACCAAGCATTGTCTTCGTTTCATCAGCCCAAGCACCACCAGTCAAATCTATGCTTTGCTTAGCTCCTGCTTCTGGCACTTTTTCATCCCCGTCAGCTTTCTGCTCAACTTTAGCTCTCTCTCCTTTTCCTGCAACGGATTGAATGCCCTGTACCTGCGCATAGGCAATACCACCAGCAACATAAGGCATAATACGGTCAACAGCAGCAAAACCGATACGGACACGTGTCGCACCAGACCATTTTTCTTTGTAACTGTGCGTTTCTGTTACCTTGTCACCTTTTTCAAACTGTTGCTGATCTTTTAATTCAACCTTAGCTTTTTCAAGGGCAGCATTAAAATCTGCTGCATTTTTTTCAGTAAGAGTCAATTCACGGGCTTTTTTTGATTCTTCACGATCTGCCCAAACTGCATCGGTTTCAACACCGAGAATGAGACCATTTCCGAGGTCTACGTTAGACCCTGCATAAATACCACCCATGAAACCAGAAGGACTAGGTGTGTTATCTTTTTTGAAAAGTTCTCTCTCTTCTCCTGGAATAGTTACTTTAGTTTTACTCGAAAAGTTGCCAACTTGACCACCAAGATAAAAACCCGTCCAAGAAAACGAAGGGGCTGCTGCGATAACTGCTGGTGCGACTTCATGAGGGATCATCACATCAGCAGCTTGTGCTGCAGAAGCTGAAATTAAAGCGGCAACAGAAGTTGCTATTAAATATTTTGTATTCATAATTTTGCTCCTAAATTAACTATAAAATGACCTTACAAGATTATAGATAGAAAAGCTGTAGTAAAAATGTCACAGTCATACAAATAAAAGCCCAGAAAACAGCAGTTTTGTCAAAGTCAAGATCTCTTGAAAATTTAATTTTTTATTAATACTTTTTATTCATAATCGCACTTTTGATGAAATTAGAACTTGTAAGCTACACCTACATGAAAGTCATTGGTTTTGTAGCCTAGTTTAAGGTAACCCTTTTTAAATTCCTTCTTACCAAAGTCTGAGTAGCAGTATTCCGCACGAAGCAGAATATGATCTGTCATAACGAAATCTATACCACCACCAAGGGTGAAACCCACCATCGTTTTTGTTTTATCAAATATCGTAGCAGAAACTGCTTTACTTGATTTACCATTTTGCTGACTTTTTTGTTTCTGAAACTTTATCGACACCTTGTATTTGCGCATAGGCAATACCATCGGCAACATAAGGCATAACGCAGTCAACGACGGAAAAACCAACACGAACCCGTGTTGCACCAGACCTTTTTGCTTTAAAACCAATGCGACACACTGCTGTGTCACCCTTTTGAAACTTTTCATTTTAATCCAATGTAACACCACCAATGCAACACCATCATCTTCAAATTCATCATTAAAATCATCAAATTCATCAATCGCAAGAATCTTTGAGACCGTCTTCGTCTCTCCTCGGTCTATCCAGACTGCATCGGTTTCAACACCTAGAATTGAGGACATTTCCAAGATCTATGTTGGAGCCTAAATAAATACCACCGATGAAACCTCAAAGCTTAGGTAGTCCATCTTTATCTAAAGTTTTTTCTTTTGTCTCTAAATCAAATACATCAACTTTGACTTGAAAAGTTGCCAACTTGACCACCGAGATAAAAATCTATCCAAGAAAACGAAAGGGCTGTGATAACTGCTGAGACTGTTTCACGAGGAATGATAACATCAGAAGATTGTGCCACAGAAGCTGCTGCCATAGCGATAATAGACGTTTTGACTAAAGATTTTATATTCGTAAACTTTGCGCCTCATTTATTTAGAGGATAATGCTACAAGATTACATAAAGAAAAGCTGTAGTAAAAAATAATACAGTCATAGAAAATGGAGGATGCACTCAAAACAAAATCGCTGCATGACTTTACAACGTTATTAACTTCATTCCGTACGAGAATTCATAAGTTAACTTATCGATTTTGAATGTAATTCTTGTCTGTCGTTTATGAAAATATTTTTATATCTCCAATAAATATGGAGTGAGTAATAATATAACAACAGAAAATAATAGAGGCTCTGTCTTTGACAGAGCCTCTTGGAAGTTTATTTCGTTGTTAACGAAATTAGAATTTATAAGCTACACCAACACGGAAATCATTGGTTTTGTATTGAAGTTCAGCTGTGTCTTTAAAGTATTTCTTTTTACCGTAGTCTGAGTAACGGTATTCTGCACGCAACAGAACATTGTCTGTCATTGCGAAGTCAACACCAGCACCAAGGGTGAAACCAACAAGGGTCTTTGTTTCATCATGTACGTTACCAGAAGCAATAACCTTATTAGCATCATCACCAGCATCACCAGCTTTTTTCACTTCAATTGCGGAGATGCCTTGCATCTGCGTATAAGCAACACCACCAGCGATATAAGGCATGATACGATCAGTAGCAAAACCTATGCGAACGCGTGTAGCTCCAGACCACTTTTCTTTCATAGTAACACTTTCGGTGTATTTATCGAATTTTTTAACTTGTAAACCATCTTTCAGTGGGATCTTAGCTTCTGTAAGGATTTTATTAATCTCTTCAGCAGTTTTAGTAACTGCTGTTTCAACATCCCATGTACCGTAATCAATTGTGTCTTTTTTACCAATAAAAGTGACATCTGTATCCAAGCCGAAGATCACACCATTGCCGAGATCAACATTGTAACCTGTGTATAGGCCACCGAGCATACCGGAAAGCTTAAGATCGTGCCAACCTAAAGTGCTAGAACCTTTGTCAGATTTCATTGAACGACCACCAATCTGAGCACCAAGATAAAAACCTGTCCAAGAATAGGCAGGGGCTGCTGAGATGACTGCTGGGGCTGTTTCACGAGGGATGACAACATCAGCAGCTTGTGCTGCAGAAGCTGCTGCCATAGCGATAACAGAAGTTGTTACTAAAGATTTTATATTCATAAACTTTGCTCCTAATTTATTTATGAGCACAGTGCTACAAGATTACAGAAAGAAAAGCTGTAGTAAAAATGATACAGTCACAGAAAATGGAGGGCACATCCCAGACAAAATCGCTTCATAGCTTTGTTTTGTACGAGAAATTACAAACTGTATATATAAATAACTTATTGATCTTAAATGTAATTATTGTTTATGATTTTTTTAAGAAAATCTGAATAATATCTTTCCACATCCACAATAAATTATGTATTGTGTGATAATATAGCAACAGAGAATAACAGAGGCGCTGTTAAAGACAGCGCCTCTGTTATTTAACTTATCATCTGTTAAAATTTGTAAGCAACACCAACTCGGAAATCATTGGTTTTGTAAGATGTCTCATATTTATCATTTGAGAACTTCTTTTTACCAAAATCAGAGTAACGATATTCCGCACGAACAATAACGTTATTGGTCATTGCTAAATCAACACCAGCACCCAGAGTGTAACCAACAAGGGTCTTTGTTTCATCAGACAAGGTACCAGAAGCTATTACTTTATCTGAATCTTTGCCTGTTATTGAAATCGATGCACTATCTTGAAGCTGTGTATAAGCGATACCACCAGCAACATAAGGCATAATGCGTTCAGCTGCAAAACCAATACGTACACGTGTCGCACCAGCCCACTTTTCTTTAAAAGTGAAACTGTGGGTCCGTTTAGCACCAGCTTCAAGCGCATCTTTACCAATACTAATTCCAGATTCTGTTAATATCTTCTTAATATAATTTATGTGATTTGGAAGAATAACATATGTGTTTCCTGTCTTCGTGTCATCTTTATTAGACCACATGATATCTGTATCAACACCTAGAATAAGGCCATTGCCGAGATCAATATTGGAACCTGCGTAAAGACCACCCATGAAACCAGATAGTTTAGGCAAATAATCGTCATCTACCGGAATCTTTTGCCCTTTAGCAAGAATATCCATTTTCGTTTTACCCGAAAAACCACCAAGTTGCCCACCAAGGTAGAAACCTGTCCAAGAAAAAGTTGGAGCAACAATAACGGGAGCAACAGGTGTTGGACTTGGGGGAACAATAACATCTGCTGCTTGCGCCGCTGAAACTGAAACAAAAGCGAAAGCAGAAGCTGTTATTAACCATTTCATATTCATATTTTCTCTCCATAGCTGAATATTTATTTGAACACATCATTTCATATAGAGCCCAAACTTCAGATATCTGTAGCAAAAATGATACACTCATAAAAAAATAAAAAGCCAATGAAAGCATCCTGAATTGCTTGATCTCTTAATAAATAAGAATTGAACTATGCCAATACACAAATGATTGTCTCTCGTTATATTTGCTCTTCTTTATAAATTTTTCAAAAATATCTGCGTTATCACCGTGAAAAGCATGTGCTCTTGTCTAATGACAAGATTATCCTTTTATATTAAATTTAAATGCTTTCATCTTAAACCATTGTATATTCAAGCAACAAAAATCGTCCCTCTATACATTACAAACGAGCAAGTATGTGAAACCGTTAAAAAACTAAAAAGGTCACTTATGAATGTTTTCAATATCAAGAACAGTCAAATACAATCGTTCTATTTAAATTTATACAAATAACGTTTTTACCTTCATCCTTAGCATGACAAAATGTGAAAGTTATATATTTGTTTTTTTTCATAAAAAGAATGTTTATATTACAAATAAACTTGTATCGCACATAAACAATTCTTCCAATAATCCACGGATTGAAACAAGATCATATGCAACTTGCCTGCTCTTTGTTTTTACTTTAGGCATTTATTGTTTTTAAATATTTACCATTTTTTGCTTATCTCAACCTCATAGAAAGTCTTTTTCAGAGTTTCAGTCTTATTTTTAGGCTATCTATTTCATACTCTTTTATAAACGAATTTATAAACGAAACTGTAAAAAACACCTCAAGACAGGCAACTGGTATGACAAATACTGAAATCTATATTAAAACTCTCCCTAAAGCAAAAAAGATGAGAGATCTTTCTTAAAGTGCTCACACCAAACTTTGCTTTGAAAGTCATTAATTGAGCAAACAATTTGGCAAAAAATATCTGATATTGAATCATAGACAAATAAAAGTATTTTTAAATCTAAGTCAAATAATGGATTGATTATAAATATAATTCATCATTTCGCATATTAAATAAGAAATCCGAATATCGTAAGATTCTCTCATTCCAAACCGGTCGCATGTTGCAATTACTCAAAACCATTTGATTGCATGTTACAAGCAGGAAAAGCCGTGTGGATAAAAACTGTACAAGAAAGGACTAAAAACGCCTCTTATGAATCGTCTCACATACCAGAGGCTGTCACAGCATTGAGAGCTAGCAAAGTGTGTGATGAATGCCGTCTTGTCCCCTTCATAAGTATAAATAAGTATAAAGATGGTGGTAGTCAGGGTTTGCCATTATACCCTTCATAGATAGCGTCGCGAAATAGGCTTGGGAGCATTGAGAAATGTTTCTTTAAAACAAGCGCACGTAAGTATGCAACTCAATGGCGTTTTATTCTTTGAAACACACCAAGATCAAAAGTTTAACATTAAAATAAATACTTTGTTTTCTCATCGATTTGGATAAAGCTTTCTATCAGGCCCTGTCTGCAAATAGTCCAGATTTTTGTCGAGTAGATTTCATTTAGCTTCCCATTCATGTAATTCATTTTACCAGGGGTTTTATAGACAAGTCCTTCACTAATCCCACCACGTACTCTAAAAACACTGATCAAGGCGTTCTACATGCCTTATATAATCACACTTAAAATGACGATATTTACGGCATAAGAAAATAACGCAGAATCTCTAGGCTATATTCATCTAAACCCATGAATTTTGTAATGACTGATTGCTATTATACAGTGTTATTCGTTCCCTGAAATCTCCCTTCTCATGTCTTTTCCGAACAGTACTCTTCATTCTCATCGTGCACAATCATAACACCCTTTAAACAAATAACTCCCCCCCTTTTTTCAAGTGATAATATCTCCTTTCTTCATTTTTCGAGCATACGTTACACCTCTCAATATTGTTTTCTCACTTTTTAAAAACTCATTGGACCTCGTCTAAATAGGTTTGGTCGTCCTCCTTTCCCTGGTCCTTTTTTATGATTATATCCTCTTTTTTTACCAGAATGTGACACAGGTACTAACTTAGCTGATGTTATGAATTCGCTGTTATCCGTGCAAGAAAGTTCTATTTGAAAAACTTCAGATAAAACCTTGCGAAGCTGTTCACCAGAAAAAAGATCTATTGGAGGAACAGCCGAAAATGCTCTCTGTATAAGGTTTTGAGATGCTAAAAAACTCGCACCCTGAGCGATAGAGATTGAAGCAAAAGTAGCAAAAGCTGTAATAAAATATTTTATGTTCATAAATTTAACCTCATCAAATATCCATAATGGATTTTACCTAGTGCCTTCGTTGCAAATTTCTAGAGAAAAATAATATGTTTATAGATAAAAAGTGAAAGTCCTTAAAAATAAAGCTTTGGAGCCTTTTGATTTTAAAATAAAAGCAAATTGCCCTGCTCTGCCAACATAGAAATCACTTATTGAGTAATAAACAAAGGCACGAAATATCGTCTGAAAATAATAAACTATACGAATATCACATCAACATATTGATTTATAAATATAATTTATTATTTCCTCACACAAAATGAGCTCCTCAAATATCAGAATATTCTCTCATTCCAAACTTGTTCATTATACATTAAGCAAATTTATTCGCTTCCACATCATAAATGAAGTTTGTATGTGGATAAAACTCTTGAAAACAGGGAGATTCTCACGAATCTGTTTAAATGCAAAAGCTATTGCAACATTTTGACTTAGTAAAAAGCGCTCTTGCTGACTTGCTTCTAGCACACTTTTCTAGGAGTTGCTCTTTGCATTGTTCAATACAATCGTAGTTATCTGTATACATTAATCATATAATATATTGATTTATAATGATAATTTTGCGTTATTCATATTGAATAAAAAACCTGAATACCGTAAGATTCTCTCATCCAAATCTTTTTTATGTTGAATCTATCAAAACCATTTGATTGCATGTTACAAGTGGGGAGAGGCGTATAAACAAAAAACACTAAAAAAAGACTAAAAATGCCTCTTATAAACCGTCTTAAGTGCCAAGGGACCACAATATTGGGAGCTGGCAAATTGTGTGATGGTAGCGGCTTGTTACTCCATAAGCGTAAAGATGGAAGTGCTCAACGAATTTTATATCATATTTTGGGACTTTATCTTTATACCACTCATAAGCGCCGCCGTGACATGGGCTTGGGTGCCGATTTCTTCTAAAAAAAGCACATGACATTAGCAACACAAATATATTCCGTTTAGAGCGTTCTGTTTTACATGAAAAACGTAAATCCATTAAAAACGTGAGAAACAAAAGCGTGAGGCAATGCGTAATCTCTATTATTGAACAGACACCGCTTTAGATACTTTTGAAAGTCGTAAAGCAGAATTAAAAATGATGGTAAAGATGAGATTTGGTTTTTATATTTACGCCTTCATATTCTCCCCCAATTAGGCTGTGTACCGGTTTCAGAGATTTAAGTCTTCCAACCTACCATATGTTTCCAAACTCTCCTCAAAATTGCTTTTTTTCAAATAAAAGCTGTTACAAAAATAAAAAATATGAATTAGTAAAAGTGCTTTGATTACCTAAACTTCAAATGAAATAGCACTTAAGAATTTATTATAACTATTATCAGAAAAGATGAGAGGATAAATGCCCATAATGTACAAGCATTTTGTCCTCTCATATCAATAATTAATGCCATTTAAAAGCCAATTTTAAAGTTAGCTATGCGCAAAAATATCAACTTCCGCCCATCCTAAAAGATCAAGCCTAGCTCTCATAGGCAAAAATTGAAAACATGCCTTGGCAACATTTTCTCGCTCTTCACGTCTTAAACGTTCTTCAAATATAACCTTTAAACGATGCAAATATAACACATCCGACGCAGCATATTCAATTTGTGCCTGTGATAACGTTTCTGCCGCCCAATCCGAAGATTGTTGCTGTTTAGAAATATTCACATTCAGCAATTCATTACAAATTTCTTTCAAGCCATGACGATCCGTATAAGTACGCGTAAGTTTCGAAGCAATCTTTGTACAAAAAATAGGCTCTGGCATAACACCAAATGTATGCGCTAAAATAGCAAGATCAAAACGTCCAAAATGGAATATCTTGGTGACTGCATTATCCTCAAGCAATTTCATCAAATTTGGTGCACTCTTTTGTCCTTTAGCAATTTGTATAATATCGGCAGTACCATCTCCAGAAGAAAGCTGAACAACGCATAAACGATCACGATGGGGTTGTAATCCTAAAGTCTCAGTATCAATCGCAACAGTATCAATTTGATAATTATCTAAGTTTGGTAAATCACCTTGATGAACACGAATCTCAGCCATTTACCCTCCTATTTGCGAAAGCTGCAAGAATACGCGCCCAAGACCGCTGCCCTTTATGAAATGATTTTAAATTATACTTTTCGTTAGGCGAATGAATACGGTCATCAGCCAGTCCAAAACCAACCAAAAGAGTTTCCATACCAAGAATTGACCGAAAATCTGCTACAATTGGGATCGAGCCCCCCATGGCTGTCAAGACAGCAGGCACTTCCCACTCTTGTGATAAGGCATCCTTCGCCTCCTTGATAAAAGATGAATCATCAGAAATCTGAAGTGCAGGAGAAGAACCGTGATTCTTAAATTCAACCTTACAATCAGCCGGAATTGAGCTACGTACATAATCACGCAACGCTTGGCGTATTTTCTCTGGATCTTGCTTATGCACCAAACGACAAGATACTTTTGCACTCGCTTGAGAAGCAATAACTGTTTTCATCCCCTCCCCTTCATAGCCGCCGCTAATACCATTAATTTCCATGGTAGGACGTGCCCATACAAGTTCCAAAATGCTCCGCCCTTTTTCACCAACAGGAATGGAAAGCCCTATAGGACCAAGAAAATTTCCAGCAGTACAATTAAGTTCATTCCATGACTGCAAAATCTTTGGAGGTGTTTCTTCTACGCCATCATAAAAACCAGGAAGTGTTACCTTATTATCTTCATCATGAAGTCCTGCTAAGATTTTCGTTAAAATATGAATGGGATTAGCTGCTACTCCTCCAAAATAACCAGAATGCAAATCACGATTCGCTGCTGTAATAATAATCTCTTCTGCCATAATTCCCCGAAGAGAAAGAGCAATAGATGGTGTATCCGCATCCCACATCGACGTATCACAAACCAATGCATAATCTGCCTTAAGTTCATCTTTATTCTCTTTTAAAAAAGGAATAAGGGAAGGAGAAGCACATTCTTCCTCACCTTCACATAAAATAGTAACTTTAACAGGAAGATTCCCTGTTTCTTTCTTAAATGCACGACATGCTTCAATAAAAGTCATCAACTGACCTTTGTCATCTGAAGCTCCACGAGCACAAATAACTTTCTCTCCATCTCTCTCTTTTAAAGAAGGTGTAAATGGATCATCCTCCCACAAACTCAATGGATCAACAGGTTGAACATCATAATGTCCGTAAAACAACACATGCAAACAATCATCAGAAGGTCCTGGATGATGCCCAACAACCATTGGATGCCCCGGTGTATCACGGCGTGAAGCCTCAAAACCAATGCTTTTTAAATCCTCTACTAACCAATCAGCTGCTTTACGACATGCATCCTTGTAAGCCGAGTCTGTAGAAATCGATTGAAAACGTAAAAGAGAAAAAAGGCGTTCAAGGCTCTTTTCTATATTTCCATCAAGATGTGTTAGTACTTTATTCAGCATAAAAAAACCTTTCAAGCCTTGTGTAATTATATTATAGATACGATGACTTTAAGCCTCTTGTAAGATTTTGCAAGACACCTTATTCATTTTTGGCATTGTGAGCAGTAAAAACTTGAACGTCCAGCCTGTAAAATACGCACAATAGGCGTTCCACATTCTAAACATTGCTTGCCTTCTCGTCCATACACTGAAAAAGCATGTTGAAAATAACCAAGTGAACCATCTATATGCATATAATCACGTAAAGAAGAGCCACCAGACAAAATGGCTTCAGAAATCACATTGCGTATATTTTGTGCTAAAGAATCTGCAAATTCACATGCACGTGCCGTTTTTGATGCCAATGTAAATGCACTACGTTGTGGAGACAAACGACTCCGCCAAAGTGCTTCACAAACATAAATATTCCCAAGACCTGCAACAATAGACTGATCAAGTAAAACGCTCTTGAGAGACATTTTTTTATTAACAAAAGCCTTTTGTAAATAACGACCAGAAAACGAATTACTCATAGGTTCAAGCCCTAGCTTATTTAAAAGTGGATGTTCATAAAGCTTGTCCGTATTAACTAAAAGCATAAATCCAAAGCGACGCACATCATTATAAATAAGATGATAAACTTCACCATCCCTTGTTTGAATATCCATGGCAAAATGATCATGCTTAACCAATTTACTTGTCGTTGAAAAAACTGTTCTTAAAAGATCATTCTCTATACGCCATGAACCAGACATTCCTAAATGGCTTAAAATCGTTTCATCCTGAGAAAGATGAAATAATAAATATTTCGCACGCCGACCAAGTTCTATAATTGTTCTGCCAATAAGGCGCTCAGAAAAAGCCTCAGGAAAAGGAAAGCGCAAATCTCTACGATTAAGTCTGACAGATACTATCTTTGCATCAGTTACAACAGACTCTAGTCCACGACGAACTGTCTCTACTTCAGGAAGTTCCGGCATCTCTCTTCTTTAATAATTATACACTTTTCAATTGTATCACCAATAAATTGACTTCTTTTCCCCCTCAAAGAACGAAGGTTTCCTCTACATCTGCTCTATAAGAAACAAATTTTTGATGAGTAGATTTTCCTTGGCTTCCTACTCATGTGATTCACTTAACTAAAGACTTTATAGCCAAGCCCTACCTTGAATATTCACCAGACATTCTAAAATACTTAACGTATCAATGAGGCTTACACCCCACCTCAAATGCGGCATAACAGGATTAAGCCCATTCACCCTTACGAAACACAGGAACTCTTACACCATCTTGGGTAATGCCATCTATATCAATTTCGCCAGAACCAATCATCCAGTCAATATGAATGACACTTTTATTACCACCACGTGCTGCAATCTCTTCTGACGTCAAAGATGCCCCATCTAAAAAGCATTTGGAATAACATTGCCCTAAAGCAATATGACATGCAGCATTTTCATCAAATAAGGTATTATAAAAAAGGAGGTCACTCTTAGAAATTGGTGAAGAATGGGGCACAAGAGCAACTTCGCCCAATCGGCTTGCACCCTCATCACTTTGCAAAACCTGTTGCAAAACTTCCTGACCCGTTGATGCACGAGACTCAACAATACGCCCTGCTTCAAAACGTACTTCAATATTATCAACCAGTGTTCCTTGATAGGAAAGTGGTTTCGTCGAACGAACAAAACCTTCAACCTTATGAGCATGAGGAGTCGTGAAAACTTCTTCTGTCGGAATATTCGGATTGCAAATAACACCATTTTGAGCAACGGATGCACCACCATGCCATTCATGATCATCTGCCAAACCAACAGTTAAATCAGTCCCTGGTCCTGTAAAGTGTAAGGCAGAAAAACGCTGCTCATTAAGCCAAGATGATCGTTTCTTTAAATTCTCGTTATGGACAACCCACGCATGTACTGGATCTTCTTCTGTAACACGTGAAGCAGAAAAAATTGCATCGGCTAATTTTTTAATCGCCTCATTAAGTGGTAAAGAAGGAAACATTGCCTCAGCCCATCCTGCTGTTGGATAAGCAACAATTGACCAATTTATAGAAAAATTCGATATTTTTTTGAGAGCAGGCTGGTAAGCTAGTGAAGTCGCCTTATTCAAACGCGCAACCTTATCAAAATCTTGATTGGAAAGGAGCAAAGGATTATCACCAACAATTGCTAAACGCGCTGCCCCATTTTCAAAAGCCTTCGCCATTCCCTCATAAAGCCAAGAAGGGGCACAATCAAAACTAGCTGTATGGGCATTTTCAAAACGTGTAAGCGATAACATATCATCACTAAAAATTGGTGTAATGACACCAGCACCAACCTTATAAGCATGATATGCAATACGCCGAACAAAAGGTAATGCTGAAACTGGAGCAGTCAAAACAAGATCCTGCCCCTCTTGTAAATTCAACCCCACTTTTACTGTAATTTCTGCAAGACGATTAAGCATTTCAGGCGAAATTGTCTCATGAATATCAAAGTACATTACCAATACCCTTCTTTAAATAAAATGTGCTCTTTACGTCGTCATATTATAAATTGTTTTTTAGATCCTTTGAATTCACTTTCTCTGACGTATATCTATGCATGTCATTATCGCTAAAGGTTCACTTAATTCATAAACCGCAATGATGGGGGTATAACCCTTCTCTGGTCGTAAAAAACTTACCAATTTCTGTGTCGTTTTTCTAACATCGCAACAATTGCATTTAACTGATCTGATGAAGGCAAAGCCATAATCGTTTTATTTTCTTCTTTTCTAGCTAGATGTTGAGGTGCATAGGCAGGAATAGGAACTTTATCAAGCCGTACCATAGCAAAATGCGCAGGATGTGCCGTTTTGGACTGTGCTACTTCTGTCGAAGGAGATGCACTTTTCTCTACCTTTGCTCCCCTACTTTGTGTGCCTTCATCTATAAAGCTTGGCGCATGACCAGAACGTTCTTGAGCAAAAGCATAAGCAACATCATAAGGGCGATTATTTGTAGGAACTTGGAGTTCCCCATCACGTGATCGTTTTTCATAAAAAGCATTTCCCCCTGCAACCTGAACATAATGCATGTTTTTATACGGAAAAGACAAACCAGCGGTATGAAAAAACTTAGCGTGTTTAACTTTCTTATCTCGTTCACCCCGTAAAACAGCATCAGCTGCCTCTCTTACACGAGCAACAGATGCTTTCTCCGTCATAGGACGCGTTAAAACACCAGGAGCAAACTGCTTATGTTGACCAACAACACCACAAATCGTCTTAGGATAGGCGGTTGAATTAACACGATTCATAACAACCGTCCCAACGGCAATCATTCCTTCACGGCTTGTGCGATTTGATTCAAAATACATCGCTCGCATAAGACATTGACGCTCTGTCAATGGATACGTAACTGTTTTTGTCTTATTATTATTTACTTTTCCAGTATCTAAACGATTTGAAGCACACCCCACAACAACTAACGGCGCTACACAACAGGTAACAAAAACATTCCAACGATTTTTTTTCATCTTATGCAACACATTCCTACAATCTCTGAGCTATTCAAATTTTGAAATGAGCTTTAAATGTATCTCTCAATAAAGTACATAGCCAATTGTTACCACTCAGTAAAATTTTAATACAGGAGGTAATAAAAAAGTATCTATGCAAAATAAAAAATAAAAAACTCTTAATTCACAGATCAATATTGTTATTCTTCATGGTCCAATATAGGCCATAATAACCCACACGTTTCAATTACAATAAAGCAACACTATCTACTTCTTCTACATACGAAAAAATTTGGATACCAAAACTCTTTGCATCGATATTGAAAAAAATAATACAGATATCCCCTTTAATATAAAATTTTAACAAAATGATCTGAAAGGAAATTCCCCTAGAAAACTCCCCTCCGACCACAATACGAGTGATGATACCATCCAATATACAAATATGTCAAACCAAGAGTTAGCAATCTGCCATGCTTTTCTAAAAAACTCTTTGTTGTTTCTTTGTACTTTTCGATAATATGGCTATCTTATTCTTTCTATAGCTGCACTGTAAGAAAATACTCATATATCTACAAACTTATTTTATACATATAAGAAAAATTTTAACCTATTTTCTTCTCACCTACCCCAACCTTATAAGTAAGGTCATCGCGAGGACGATCAGAAGACATATGGTAACCCGTTATGATATAATGTAGCATTTCAGCAATATTAGTAACATGATCACCAATTCGTTCAATATTCTTTAAACAAAACAGCAAGTGCGTACAAACCGTAATATTGTGCATATCTTTCATCATATATGTCAAAAGTTCACGAAAAAGAGAAGTATACAAAGCATCAATCTTCTTATCACGCTCACGCACAGCGTCAACACGCTCTAATAGGCGACTCGTATAAGCATTTAAGACTTCTTTTAATTGATTGAGTGCTAAAGCTGTAATTGTTTCAAGCCCATGATAAATAGAAGCAGATTGACGTATTTCTGAAAGTGCAACAGTCCTTTTAGCAATGTTTTTGGCCATATCCCCAATCCGCTCAAGATCAGAAGAAATACGAATGGCTCCAATAATTTCACGCAAATCAACAGCCATCGGTTGGCGTTTGCAAATAATAGCAACCGCTTTTTCATCAATGTCACGTTCTGCTTCATCTAAAAACACATCATCGGCAATCACTGTCGTTGCAAGTTGAAGATCACTACACACAACCGATGCGACAGAATGTTCAATCATCCTTTCTGCATGCCTCCCCATTTCTGTAATCCTTGCTTTTAAATATTTTAGTTCTGCATCATAAGAACGGACAGTATGATTCATAGACATATCTTACACTCCTCAATTCACCTATCCAAAACGCCCCGTAATATAATCTTGCGTCCGTTGCTCTTTTGGTGAGGTGAAGATCATTTCAGTCGCACCAACTTCTACCAAATGCCCTAAATGAAACATAGCCGTATATTGAGAAACACGTGCGGCCTGTTGCATGGAATGCGTTACGATAACAATTGTATAATTTTGCCGTAACGCATCGATAAGCTCTTCAATCCGTGCCGTCGCAATGGGATCAAGAGCCGAGCAGGGCTCATCCATCAAAATAACTTCAGGACTAACCGCAATAGCACGTGCAATACATAAACGCTGTTGTTGCCCCCCTGATAAACTTGTTCCAAGATCGTGAAGACGGTCTTTTACTTCTTCAAACAAACCTGCCTGCCTCAAACTCTTTTCAACTATATCATGCAATTCAGAGCGCGTTTTAACTAAACCATGAATGCGTGGACCATACGCAATATTCTCAAATATAGATTTTGGAAAAGGACTGGGCTTTTGAAAAACCATTCCAACACGGGCGCGCAATTCTACAACATCAATCCTCTGGTCATAAATATTCTCCCCATCTAGGGTAATAAGACCGGTTGTTTTAGCGCCTTCAATCGTATCATTCATACGGTTAAAACAACGCAAAAAAGTCGACTTTCCACATCCTGATGGACCAATCAAAGCTGTTACTTGATGTTCAGGAATATCAAGTGTAATACCGTGGAGTGCTTCTTTGTCCCCATAAGAAACCTTCACATCCTGACCTCGCATTTTAATCTTCATTACAAAAATTCACCTTACAAAAATCTTATCAAAGCTGTTATTTTATTAAAATTACTGGCGGCGTTCAAATCGTCGACGTAAAAAAACCGCAGAAATATTCATGGTTGCAAGAAAAATCATTAATACAATAATAGCACCTGACGTCTTTTCAACAAAAGCGCGCTCTGCTTCACCCGCCCACATAAAAATTTGAACAGGCAAAGCCGTTGCTGGATCCATGGGGGTCGTAGGAATATTGACAACAAAAGCAACCATTCCAATCAAAAGCAAAGGCGCTGTTTCACCCAAAGCCTGTGCGACTCCAATAATTGTGCCTGTCAAAATACCAGGCGCTGCTAAAGGAACAACATGATGAAAAATCATTTGTGTTTTTGATGCTCCCAGTCCTAAAGCTGCTGCACGAATAGAGAGAGGAACAGCACGCAGAGCGGAACGTGTTGCAATAATAATCGTGGGGAGAGTCATGAGCGCTAAAACAAGACCACCAACAAAAGAGGCTGAACGTGGTAATCCTAAAAAATTAACAAAAAAAGAGAGTCCTAAAAGACCAAACACAATTGAAGGAACAGCTGCAAGATTATTGATATTAACCTCTATAAAATCTGTAAATTTATTTTTGCGTGCATATTCTTCCAAATAAAGAGCCGTTGCTATGCCTATCGGAAGTGAAACTAATAAAACAATGCCTATCATATAAAGAGAACCAATGATCGCAACACCTAATCCCGCAGTCTCAGGACGACTTGAAGCGCCAAATGTAAAAAAACCAATATTAAATGTTTTATAAAGCGTACCATCATGCGCTAAACGCTTTATCCATTCTACTTGTCTATTAGAAACTTTACGGTTTTTTTCTGCTACACGCAGATCAATCTGTCCCTTATAAGCAGAATCAATATCCGCAGATGCCAAAACTTTAACTTTTCGCATTGTGCCAATCAATTGTGGATTCTTTGTTACCATTTCACGCAGCTGAACGCGGACACCATTTGAAAACATACGGTTAACTTCTCGAAGAGAGGCTCGATCATTTTGATCTATATTAAGTTTCTTTGCTAAAGCATTGCGTACAAGAAGTGGATAATTCGCCGTCATGAGCACTCGTGGTTTTGTTTTATGTTGACCACTTGGATCAATGATCTTTTCATCCAAATAAATCGACAATGTCATTTCACTTTGAAAAAAAGCTGTATAACCCTGACTAATGATAGACCATAAAAGTGTAAATAAAAAAAACAAACCAATAAAAATGGCAATCAAACCATAGGCACGAAAACGACGTTCAGCCCAATACCGACGCTTGAGGCTAATATTGCGACGAGGGGAAAAATCTTCATTCATTCATATTGTTCCCGATATTTACGCACAATATAAAGAGCCAGAATATTCATCAAAAGTGTCATAACAAAGAGCGTCATCCCTAAGGCAAAAGCCACCAGAGTTTGTGGAGAATTAAACTCAAAATCACCGGTCAATTGATTAACAATCTTAACAGTCATCGTAGTCATCGCTTCGAAAGGATTGAGTGTTAAGTTTGCTGCAACACCTGCCGCCAAAACCACAATCATTGTTTCTCCAATTGCACGCGATGCCGTTAACAAAATGGCCCCCATAATCCCTGGAAGCGCTGCTGGTATAACAACTTTTTTAATTGTTTCAGATTGCGTTGCACCTAAACCATAAGAACCTTCACGTAAAATGCGTGGAACAGCCGTAATAACATCATCCGATAAAGAGGAAACAAAAGGTATCAACATAATTCCCATCACAACTCCAGCGGTCAAAACACTTTGTGCCATAATAAATCCAACCCCATCTGAGAGAGAAACAGAGAGATCACGTAAAAATGGTCCTACAACCTTCAAAGCAAAAAAACCATAAACAATGGTTGGGATGCCAGCAAGAACTTCCAACAATGGTTTTACAATTGCTCGCAATCGCGCAGAAGCATACTCAGCCATATAAAGAGCTGAAAATAGCCCTATAGGTACAGCAAAAAGCATGGCGACAAATGCAATATAAAGCGTACCCGCAAGAAGCGGTATTAAACCAAATTGTCCTACTTCATCGCTTGAGCCGCTCGCGGAAAAACGCGGATCCCAAACTGTTCCTAAAAAGAAATTGGAAAAGGATACAGACTGAAAAAAGCTTACTGTCTGAAAAAACATCGAAAGCGCAATGGCTATTGTTGTCAAGACTGCAACAATAGATGCACAAATTAATCCAATAATAATAAAAGATTCAACCTTATTGCGCGCACGCTGATGAGGCGCAATTTGCATCATTCCACAGACAAAACCAAAAGATGCAATAGCAAAAAGGAAACCATAACCTATAAACTTAAGCTTTTCAGAAGAGAATACCCACGACTGTGCTATTTTGAACACATCATCCGATGTTTCACTAGGTAAAATCAATCCCTTCGCGAATAACTGTGCCTGCACTTCCTTATAAGAAGCGGTAGAAAGATTCCCCTCAAAGCGATGAATCATTTTGACGAGACTTCGAAGTGTCTCCCAAAGTAGATCATGATTTACAGACTCTGTTACATGCGCACTATACGCCCCAAGCTCTCGAGAGGCATTATATTCTAAATAAATTGTACTCCCAGAATCCCAAACAATTAAAAAAATAAAAGCTGGAATAACAGTAATCAAAAATGTCCACCAGCCATAATAATACGCACGAGAATGCATCTTATGCTGTTTGTATTCAAGAATGCGTGCTCGCATATAAGAAATACAAAAGCCACAAAATCCAAAAATCAATAATAACGAAATAATGAAGGAAATGCGCATTTTATCTTTCAGTTTTTATAAAAAATAGCACCTAAATTTCCTATCCCAGAAATCCAACCAATTATTCCCTGCAAATTATTTCAATGTCATTCCTCGACCAGTAGAAAAATCAGAACGCTGTGCTTGACGCTCCTTTTCAGGAGAAACAATCAAACCATATTCAGCCAAAGGGCCCTCTGGACCAATCATTTGATCAGAAAGAAAAAAGTCAACATACTCCCGTAAACCTGAAACAATATCTAAATGTGCTTTCTTAATATAGAAAAAAAGCGGACGAGAAACTGGATATTGTCCACTAGAAATCGTCTCAACTGTTGGCGCAAAACCGTTAATATCGGCAACCTTTAGCCTATCAGCATTATTTTGATAAAAAGACAAACCAAAAATACCGACCCCTGTTTTATTAGAAGTTAGACGCGCAAATGTTTCAGAATAATCACCATCAATATCAACCGCTTTTCCATCCTTACGTACCGCAATACAAGCAGTGTGTATCTCCTTATCATCCATTCCTAAAGACTTCATCACCTCAACTGCCCCACTCTCTTTACACCCAACAGTAAGTAATTTTTCCTCAAAAACTTCACGCGTCCCATGCTTCTCTCCAGGAATATACGCTGCTATCGTCCAATCAGGAAGAGCACTATTAACTGCACTCCATTTCAAAACATTATTCGGTTGCAACTTTCCGTCTATAATAATTCGAGCAGCAAGAGCTTTATAAACATCTACTGGCTTTAATTTCCAATCAGGACCCTTAATATCTGTTGCAAAAACAATACCATCATACCCAATACGTATTTCCTCAACATCTTTTACACCAGAATCAAAACAAAACTGTAATTCACTCGGCTTCATTGCTCGCGAAGCATTAACAATATCAACGGTGTTCTCCCCAACACCACGGCAGAATTCCTTAATACCAGCTCCTGTTCCACCCGATTCGATAACAGGAACCTTAAAATGGGGATAAATTTCTCCAAATGTCTCAGCAACAATCTTTTGATAAGGTAAAACTGTAGATGAACCAGTAATCTGTATTTGATCGCGCGCATTGCCTCCATTTGCTGACAGCAGTAGCGCAAAAATCAATCCCACTCCAATTGATAATACTCTGCTCATCTATAAACTCCCTAAAAATTGAGGACAAAGCCTCTTAATTTGTATCATACGGTCATTCTAGTTCACATTTACAACATAACAAATATAAAAAACAACATGGATCATTTTTTAAAAGCATGTTTTTGTCCTCTGTCAAATAAATTAATTTGAACGCTTGAACTCAATAACATCCCAAAACAAATGAGCAACATCTGTACCGCAGAAGCGTTTAATTTCACAAATTCCTGTAGGAGACGTCACATTAATTTCTGTTATATAATCTCCGATCACATCAATCCCCACAAAAAGAAGACCACGTTCCTTTAAGGCTGGACCAATGCGTTCACAAATCTCATAATCACGTTTTGTTAACTCAATATTTTCCGCGCGACCTCCAACATGCATATTAGATCGCACATCTGTTTTTGCCGGAATTCGATTAATAGCTCCAACGGGTGTACCATCAAGCAAAATAATCCTTTTATCTCCTTTTCGTACTGCCTCTAAATAGCGCTGAACAATAAAAGGTTCGTGATAAATTTCTGCAAACATTTCCAACAATGATGCTAAATTGCGATCATCTTGTTTTAAATAAAAAACACCAGCGCCCCCATTTCCATAAAGTGGTTTAACAATAATATCGCCAAATGTCTCTCTAAAAGCTGTTATTTCTTCAATATCTTTGGTAATTAATGTTTCTGGCATCAGATCAGAAAATTCAGTAACAAAAATTTTTTCTGGACTGTTGCGTACCCATGCCGGATCATTTACAACGAGTGTTTTAGGATGAATACGTTCTAACAGATGAGTCGTCGTGATATAATTGAGATCAAAAGGTGGATCTTGGCGTAAAAGAACCACATCCATATCTGTCAATTCCGTGCGAACAAGCTTTTCTAATTGATAGTGGCTTCCCTCTTTATCATGCACAATCAATGGCTCTAGTCGTGCAATCACACAACCATCACACAGAGATAAACGATCTGGTGTATAATGGAAAAGAGAGTGTCCACGTTCTTGTGCTGCTAAAGCGAGTGCAAATGTCGTATCTCCTTGAATCCGAACCGTTGAAATATGATCCATCTGAATGGCAATTTTCATAAATAAATCCTCCCTATCCTAAAAGCAGACTGGTCTATGCACCATAAACTTAGTAAACAATAAAAGAACTATGACAAGAGAAAATTTATGACACAAGAAACAGATACACAATTAAACAACAAAGAAATCGAACGCTATGCACGCCACATCATTTTGCCTGAGATTGGTGGTGCAGGGCAACAAAAACTAAAAAAAGCACGTGTTCTTGTTGTGGGCGCTGGTGGTCTTGGTGCTCCTGTCTTAACCTATTTGGCTGCAGCAGGTGTTGGAACCCTTGGAATTGTCGATAACGACATCGTTTCACTTTCCAATTTACAACGCCAAGTTATTCATAAAACAAATGCAATAAAAAAAAGAAAAACAGACAGTGCTGAAACAACTATAAAAGCAATAAATCCTCATGTTATAGTTGAAAAACACACCCTACGCTTAGATAAAAGTAATGTGGATAAACTGCTCAATGCCTACCACATCATTGTTGATGGAAGTGATAATTTTACGACACGCTATCTTCTTGCTGATCACGCTGCACAATGCAAAAAACCTTTAATAAGTGGTGCTGTAGAACGTTTTAATGGCTCATTAACCGTCCTTATGCCATATAAAGACAATAATCCTCACTATCGCGATTTATTTCCCACGCCTCCGGCTCACGGGACTATCCCAACATGCGCTGAAACTGGAATCATCGGTGCTTTACCTGGCGTTATTGGGACCCTACAAGCAATGGAAGTTATTAAAATGATCACAAATATTGGTGAACCCTTAGTGGGAAAAATTCTTCTCTACAATGGATTATTAGCGCAATTTAATATTATTACTTATAAACGCTCAAATTATAAGGAAAACGCCATAGTTATTAAAAAGCTTGGGGAAGCATGATTATGTCTCCTTCCGCACTAATTTTTAGCTCTCTCGCAATATGTATTGAAATACTGCTGTTTTATCATAAGTCATCGAAACACTGTAACCAATGGAAACGATTAAATTTATCACAAATATGGAAGACCTTTTGTGAAAAAATAATTCTCTATAATGGATTATCAGCATAATTTCATGTCATCGTCTATAAGCTGCCATCAGTATTCTTGTGTAAAAAAATTTCGAAGTAGATAAACGTATAATCAGCAGAACTCTATTCAACTATTTTACTATTCACACATAAAAATTGTTTCACATGAAAGTTTTTACTTCAAACCATAACCTATAAATAAATAATCTAAATCATATTTTAGTTATCGATACTATAAAAGTTCAATGATCTGTCCCTACACCTCTAACCTCAAGAGAAAACAGCTATTCATCAAGCATCATAAAACGCAGCTTAGGATTATTGCACGTATAAGAATAATCAATTATCTCTGTTCATAAGAAAAATACGTGGGTATTAATGTGTATAGAAAGATTAAGATAAACCTCATGGAGAGCTTTAATTATATAATTATTGCATTCAGAAGCAGAAAGCTGCGGCTCATGAATTAATAATCCTTCAACAATAATTTCACAGACAAGCATATGTAGAAAAAGTGAAGCAAAAGAATCTTGAAAACCAATCTGCAGATGACAGCGTAAAGAGTGCATTTTTATAAAAGATCTCTTTAAAACAAGCGAGTAAATATGTAACGTTAAATACGCTCTGTTTTGTGTGAGAGGCGTTCCCCCTAACAAAACATCAATAAGAGCTCTTTTTATAAAACCGTGAAACTAAAATTACAAAAAATCAGACTTCTTTCTAAAATTAACATCTATGGTATAAGTTAATTTGGCTCGTTCGCTTTATTATTATCCATTGGTAAAGGAACAGGATGGTCGGATAAACTACGTAAATAAAGCAAAAGATCAGCACGATCTTGGTCATTTTTAATTCCACGAAAAGACATAATGGTCCCAGGAAAAACTTCACGTGGAGAATGTAAATAACGATCCAAAGTGATAAAATCCCATTTTTGATCAGAATGAGAACGCAATGCCCGTGAATAAGCAAAACCTGCTGCTGATGCCAAAGGGCGGTTAACAATCTCCCAAAGAACTGGACCAACACGCCCTGCTTCATTGCGTCCAGAAGTATGGCATATGGCACATTGGCGAAAAAGTTTACGGCCATTTTCAAAATTGCCTTGTTGAAGACGGCTATTTAGTGATAGGGAAACATCAGATGCTTTTTGTTTTTCTTGAAATGTATCATTCTTGGCAACTGTATGATAATATTGGATTGATGTAGGATGATCGTAAACTATATTGCTAAGAATGGAAATCCCCACAATAATGGCCAACACACATAAACAAGCACAAATAAAATAAATAAATCTCGGGCGATTCATAAAAACTCAAATGTTCACGGTTTCATTACCATGTTTAGTTTAAGCTTTTTCTTTATAACACACAACATCATAAATGCATCACAGATGACATTTGGAATCTTACAATGGCTCTTGAACCAATTATTCTTATTCCTGCTCGTATAGGCTCAACCCGTCTTCCTCAAAAAGCTCTCGCTGAAATTGGCGGAAAGCCGATGATTGTTCATGTCGCAGAACAAGCCAAAAAAGCTGCAATAGGGCGTACGATCGTTGCAACAGATCATAATGATATTGCTAAAGCTGTTGCAGATTATGGGCATGAATGTATCATAACACAAGGTGACCATAAGTCTGGATCTGATCGTATTTATGAAGCTTTAATGCGTATTGATCCTGGACAACGTTACAATACCATTTTAAATATACAAGGTGACTTACCAACAATAATGCCTCGTGAAATCATTCATGCGCTACGCCCTTTAGAAAATAGCTTTACTGATATTGCAACCTTGGGTGCTCGAATCATTGAAGAAAATGAAAAAATAGATCCCAATGTCGTCAAAATCATTGGTACACCTCTTTCTCAAAATCGCCTTCGTGCTCTTTATTTTACGCGCACCACAGCACCTTATGGAGATGGTCCTCTTTATCATCATATTGGAATATACGCTTATCGGCGCGAAGCACTTGAGAAATTTATATCATTCAAACCCTCTACACTCGAGCAACGTGAAAAACTTGAACAATTACGTGCATTAGAACATAATATGCGCATCGATGTGGAGATAGTTGATACGATTCCCTTAGGCGTAGACACACAACGTGATCTCGATAGAGTACGTAAGATTTTAGCATGAAAATACTTAAAAAAACCAATAAAATTTCTTTCCAAGGAGAATACGGCGCTAATTCCCATATTGCTTGCTCCAATATGTTCCCCAATATGGATGCTGTTCCCTCTGCTACTTTTGAAGACGCCCTTAATTTAGTGGAAAGTGGGAAAGCTGATCTTGCTATGATCCCTATTGAAAATACTCTTGCGGGACGCGTTGCAGACATTCATCATCTTTTACCGCAATCATCTCTTTATATTATTGATGAATATTTTTTACCTATCCATTTTCAATTAATGGTTTTGCCCGGCGTTACATATGACGAAATTAAAACCGTCCACAGCCATACGCATGCCCTTGCACAATGCCGAAAAATCATACGAAACAACGGGTGGAAACCTGTTGTTTCTACAGACACTGCTGGAGCTGCAAAGTTTATTAAAAAAAATGCTAAACGTTCACAGGCTGCCTTAGCTCCTCTGATCGCAGCAGAACTTTATGGACTTGATATTCTAGAAAGGGATGTTGAAGATAACCCTCATAATATTACCCGCTTTGTCATTCTTTCACGCTCCAAACGACATGTCCCCAAGCCTAAAAATGGCGAAAAAATCATCACCAGTCTTCTTTTTCGAGTGCGCAATGTCCCAGCTGCTCTCTATAAAGCTATGGGAGGATTTGCAACGAATGGTATCAATATGACAAAATTAGAAAGCTATCAAATTGGTGGAAATTTCAATGCAACACAATTCTTTGTTGATATTGAAGGTCATCCTGAAGACCCGATGATGAAACTTGCCTTAGAAGAATTATCTTTCTTTTCTGCAGAACTGCGTATTATCGGTACTTATCCAGCACAAAACGATCGAACATCGTATATATAAAAGCAATTAAGCTGCCATCATTTTTTGCTGATATCAAATAGCATCGTAAAAATTTCATGATGCAACGCATCTTGGAAGAGCTTGTTTTTTCTACTCAACACCCTTCATAAACACTGAAGAAGAAAATTTAGCTCTCAAAACAATTCAAATTATTATACATAATAGAGCATTCAAATCTCTTAGACTGATATCATTCTGAACATGGTTTAAAGCTAGAAAATGCAATTTAGCCCTGCTTTTAGCATTAAGTTTGAACTTTCATTTTTATAAAAACTGATTTATGATTCATCTCACTTTAGAAAAAAGGAAAAGATAATGAAAAAAATCTTCGCGCAAGGATTATTAGCCGCAAATATTCTCGCCTACTCTAGTGTTGCATTTGCTGGCTTTGGTGAGAGAAAATGGAATTTTGCGCTGGATGAAAGTGTTGTGATCATCCCATCCGATATTATCCATCAAGGAGTTGAATACTCTTGTAGTATCTTTAAACCGAATAAAGTATCCTTCACTTTATCGTACTCTACCCCTTCTGATCTAAACAAATTGAGAATTGTTGTTGATGATGAAAAGAAAATAACCCATGATAAAGAAAAGAAGATCTTTACACTAAAAAATATAAAATCTCTTCATATAAGTTTTCCTTCGTCAGGACATTATATTTTTAAAAATATTACGAAGAAAAAAGTTGTTGGAACAAATTGTGACACAGGAGATTATGATTAATAATATTTCTATAACATCTAAATTTGAGTAGAGTTATTCTTTTTTCAGGTATTTTTTTCAAAATACGGCATGGTAAGCTATTAAAACTAATCGCTGAAGAGGTATTTTTATACTAATATGGAAAACCTTAAGCTGCTCAGAACATTAGACACTAAAAGACTTTTGCAAAAACTAAAAGGATAAACTTGAATTGTTCTGTATTTTCTACTATCAGAGCTATTTTTTTAATAAGAATATAACTTCTATCTTCGTAACTGCTTTATTTTAAGTACTATAAAGCACATCGTACCTAAATCACTTAGATAAACAGAAAAGCAAAGTTTGCTCTATAGATGTATTCCTCGCTGCATTTTAAATCATACTCATTCAGCTTTTTGTAAAAGTTCATCTCGCTTTTCTCTCCTTGTTAAAGAATATAATTATTTGAAACTATAAAATGTCGCTTATATCGAATAAGAACCATTTTTATGCTTATAAAACCAATAACCCCCTTATTTCTATAGCGTTGAATGTTGCATCTTCTCTTGTATGAGCACAGTCACTTAAAAAATATATGAAATCTTTTCTCAAATGATGAAAATTCATATATTGATCCATCTTGTGATGAACATCAATGTTTTTTAATTAAAAGAACAAGCACGCAAAAAAGGAATCAAAATGCTTCTTATAAAGCCTCTCAAGTGCAAGGGATCGCAACATTGGGAATTGTTAATAGTATGAGGGCTCAAATTTATACTTTTATTAAGCATAAAGAGGGTAGTGCACAATGGATTTATACCTCAAGGGAAGTATGTATACTATTTACGAGCGGGGGTTGAAATATAGTTAAGAATACTGAGAAATAGCTCTTTAAAAAGCATGTGAATGGACAACATTAAGTTATTCTGTTTGGGATGTTCTGTTTTGTGTGAGAGGATCAACACCATTAAAGCAATATTTGCTAATTATTTAAATAGCACTCTTCCCCCTAACTTTCGAATGTTAGCCAATTACATGATCTATCTACTTTATTTGCTTCTTTGACTGTTGTAAATTTTTGATGATTCAATTTCGTAGTTTTAGAACAGACGTATCTATCCTAAAACTCTTACATATTTCAGCGAATGAGAATAATTATACATTCAGATTATCCTAAGCGAAAAAATATTTTCATACCAAATAAATATGAAGAGCTACTGCTATGAAAACTGATAAATCCATAATCTCTTTGTTGTTTATATGCCAATAAATTAAACGCAAAGAAAAATTCTTCGTCGTTCTTGGGATATTTTTCGTTTCTGAGCTTGATTTTTCATTCCAAATCGACAATATGAACTTGGGAGGTTGGTGGTGGACGAACTGCTCGCCAACTGGGTCAGGTCTGGAAAGAAGCAGCCCCAACGAGTTCTGGTACGGGTCATCGTACCAACCTCCTATTTTGCTGAAGAAATTATTTTTTATGCTGTCTTTTAACGAGGTACTTTTAATCTTCAGAGCGGCATTTGTATGCAGAAAATAAAGGCGTTTGGTTATTTTTTAACAAATTGTCCCATAAATAATTTGATTAAGAAAAAATCCTTTTATATGAGTCTACAGTATTGATCTATGCTTTTGTATTATCAAAATATACGCATACAGAACTTCGAAGTTGGAAATATTCATGGAAAATGTACCGGTAGAAACAGCCTATCGTGTTCTTGCTCGTAAATATCGACCCCAAAACTTCTCTGACCTCATTGGTCAAGAAGCTATGGTGCGTACTCTCACCAACGCCTTTGAAAAAGGTCGTATTGCACAAGCGTGGATGTTAACAGGGATTCGTGGCGTAGGTAAAACCACAACAGCACGTATTTTGGCACGTGCGCTTAATTATAAAACAAAAGATATTGACCAACCAACAACCGTATTGGACTCTCTTGGTGAACATTGCACACAAATTATCGAAGGACGCCATATTGATGTTATAGAAATGGATGCCGCTTCTCATACGGGCATTGATGATATTCGTGAAATTATTGAACAAATACGCTATCGTCCTGTTTCTGCACGTTATAAGGTTTATATTATCGATGAAGTACATATGCTCTCAACACAAGCCTTTAATGGTTTATTGAAAACTCTTGAAGAACCACCGTCCCATGTGAAATTTATTTTTGCCACAACAGAAATTCGCAAAGTTCCTATTACAATCCTTTCGCGTTGCCAACGTTTTGATTTGCGGCGTATTGAATCAAAAGCTTTGAGTGCACATTTGCGCCAAATTGCGAAATATGAAAAGGTAGAAGTAGAAGATCAAGCACTTTCTATGATTGCCCGTGCTGCAGAAGGATCTGCACGTGATGCATTATCCATTTTTGATCAAGCGATTGCCCATAGCAATGGCAATATTAATGCCATTGCGGTGCGTACAATGTTAGGATTAGCGGATCAAGCACGTATTATTGATCTTTTTGAAGATATCATGAAGGGCGATGTTGTCAATGCATTACATGAATTACGCAGTCAATATGAGGCAGGTGCTGATCCTCTTACTATATTGACAGAACTAGCCGATTTTAATCATTTGGTCACACGTTTACGTTTTACACCAGAAATAGTGGAAGATTTCTCACTGACTGAAGAACAACGTTTAAGAAGTTTAGATTTTTCAAAAAAACTTTCCGTTCCTGTTTTATCCCGAAACTGGCAAATGTTACTCAAAGGTTTACAGGAAGTTAATCAAACTACACGTCCGCTTCAAGCCGCTGAAATGCTTTTAATTCGTCTTGCTCACACGGCTGACTTACCAACTCTTGGTGAAGCTTTAAAAAAGCTTACGCAAGAAAAAAAACCTCTCACACTGGTTAAAAACTCTTCTCATCAAGAATTTACAAATGCAAATAATATAACAAAAGAAACAATGGTCGAAGCCCATGCTTCCTCGAACGTTTCAAATACATTATCAGATCAATCAGATTTAAAAACATCCTTGAAAAACCAATTAGATCATTCCTTACAACCGGAAAATTTAGTTAAACATCAAAACCCTGACAAAATCAACGTCCAAGAAGTAACAGAAACTCTTGAAACTTCTCAATCTATTGATCTTTCTGAAAAGATTACTCAACCTAAAACTCTAGTGATTGATTCTTTGCACGATATTGTTCAATTAGCCGAACAGCATAATGACGCTCCTTTCAAACTCCTTGTTAGAGAATTTGTTCATCCTGTTTCTTTTGAAGCTGGGCATATTACCTTAAGACTTTCTGAAAATACCCCACAATTTCTTGCTCATGATATAGAAAAAAAGATATCTCAATGGACTGAAAAACGCTGGACAATAACTTTTGTAAATGAAGGAGGTGGCCCAACCTTACAGGAGGAAAGTATAGCGATTCAAAAGACTCTTTTTTCCAATGCAGAAACAGATCCTGATATCGCGAAAATCCTCAACCATTTCCCAGAAGCAAAAATTGTCGATATTCGACTCAATAAAGAAGAAAATGATCTTGATTTACTCCCCAATACCTTTAAAAATGCTGATATTTTTAAAAATAAAAATGATATCAATGATGAATAAGGATACCTATTCCTATGCGTGAAATGATGAGCATGATGAAAAAAGCCAAAGAAATGCAAGAAAAAATGCAGAAGATTCAGGAAGAAATAGCTAATCTGCAAGCTACTGGCACTGCAGGGGGTGGTCTCGTCAATATCACTTTAAATGGCAAAAATATTATAACAGCAATTCAAATTGATCCTTCATTACTCAAACCTGAGGAAGCTGAAATTCTCGAAGATCTCATTATGGCAGCTTATAATGAAGCAAGAACAAAAATCGAAATCGCAATAGAAGAAAAAACCAAAAGTATAACGGCAGGGCTACCGCTCCCTTCAGGTTTCAAGCTTCCATTTTAATGAAACGGATTTTTTCCGTGGGACAAAAATATGTCTAAATACATTGCAGGACTTGAGATTGAACGTCTCATTCAGATTTTATCACGGATACCAGGTCTTGGTCCACGTTCAGCGCGTCGTGCTGCGCTTCATCTTATCAAAAAAAAGGAAACATTGCTGGAGCCTTTAGGAGCAGCTATACAAGCAGCTATAGAAAAAGTCGGCATTTGTTCTGTTTGTGGAAATGTCGATACCATTGATCCTTGTTCAATTTGTACAGATTTGCGCCGCGATGATACAACAATCATCGTTGTTGAGGATATTGCTGATCTGTGGGCTCTTGAGCGCGCAAAAACTTTAGCCGCCCGTTACCATGTATTGGGTGGACGACTCTCCCCCTTAGATGGAATAGGTCCTGACGAACTCAACATTTCCACCTTAATACAACGTGTTATACAAAATCCTATTACGGAAATTATTCTTGCCGTCAATGCGACTGTCGAAGGTCAAACAACTGCTCACTATATCACCGATCAGCTTTCCAATTTTTCAGTTAAAATTACGCGACTTGCTCATGGTGTTCCTGTAGGAGGCGAGCTTGATTATCTTGATGATGGAACTTTAGCGGCAGCTGTACAAGCACGAACCAATCTTTAAAACTTTTTCCTCTCCACCTTTAGCTCTTTAATGACGGGGGAATATTCAAATGCTAAAGAAAAACCTCTCATTTTTAAACGACCTTGGTCCTGGTATTTTAGTATGTTTATTCATATCAGCTTTAGCGTATGGTTTAGAAGTCTTGGAAAAGCAGCTTTTTGGGCAAGCATGGCTTGAAAATCTTGTTTTAGCAATTCTCTTAGGATCTGTTACCCGTAGTTGTTTTACTTTGCCAACATATTTTCAAAAAGGTATAACTTTTTGTGCCAAAATACTTCTTGAAATTGCTATCGTACTTCTAGGAGCAAGCATTAGCATTAACGCAGTGCTTTCAGCCGGTTTGAATTTACTTTCTAGCATCATATTCGTTATATTTATAACGATCCTCTTTAGTTTTGTTATAGGCAGACTTTTTGGACTTTCTACAAATTTAGCAATGCTGGTCGCTTGTGGTAATGCCATTTGTGGCAATTCAGCTATCGTTGCAACTGCCCCTGTCATTCATGCTAAACATGAAGATGTAGCGGCAGCAATTGCTTTTACCGCTCTTTTAGGGGTTCTTATTATTTTATTTCTCCCTTTTTTACAACCACTTTTGAATTTATCATTTAACCAGTACGGTGTACTTGCCGGCATGGTTGTTTATGCTGTACCACAGGTCTTAGCAGCAACAGCGCCAATATCTTTCGTGAGCGTTCAAATTGCAACAATTGTCAAATTGATGCGAGTTTTAATGTTGGGCCCTGTTATTTTTATCCTATCCATCATCTATCGTCGATCAGCACAAACACATTTTCGTCTACACACTCTCGTCCCATGGTTTATTATCGGTTTTATTATCATGATGCTTATTCGTTCAAGCGGACTTATTCCTGAAATGGCTATAAACCCGATCAGACTTATTGCTCAACTGTTCACGGTCATTTCAATGGCAGCCTTAGGATTAGGTGTTGATATCCGCTCATTAAAAAAAGCAGGATGGTGCGTTATTTTAGCTTCAACTTCCTCCATACTCCTTCTTGGCTCTTGTAGCCTTATCATGATAGGATTGAATGATTTGAATCATATAACATTTTGAAATATGCATTTATTATTATTTTCAACGGAGCATGCAATCAATCCAAAGGCTCATTAATATTAAAAACAGTTTTTTTATAAAAGCAGCAAAAGTTCTAAAAAACTGCTCATTATTCTATACAAAAAAAGAGCTGTGATATTAAGTGAAAACTGTCAAAATTACTTTTTCAATTAGCTTTTCAGTCCATAATGATTTGCAATGACGTAGTATCAAAGTACATAACTCATGCAAAACAATGCCATTTTTTTCATCTGCTCTCATTACGCTGAAGTTTTTATATTAAAGACTGATAGAATATGCTCTTATTGGGAAAAAATGTGGAGTCATGGCTTTCCCCCTTTTAAATTACTTTTACTTACTATGGAATAAAAATGGCATCATCATACTATTTGATAGCTCAAAATGTTTGTGACAATCCTTATATTTAAACGATTCGTGAAAGGCGTTTTTATTCTTTTCTTCAACAGTTTTTATTTACACCCTAATTCCGCTTGTAATATACAAGCTAATAACTTTAATTGTTTCACCATAAGTAGATTTGAAATAAGAAAATCTTACAATATTCAAGGTACTCATCCAAAAAGTGAAAACAAATAGGGATTAAATCAACATCTCGTTCTATCCCATAAAAAGATATTGTTACTTATTAGCACTGGTAACTTTCTTACAAATGAAATATACGATAATAAAAAGATTAAAAATACAGCAGGACTTTTGTTTATTGTTTTATTCAACTAAAATATTTTTATGCTTATCCTTGCTATAGATACTGCTTCAATTTATTGTGCTGTTGCGCTCATTCGTCATAAATCTGTTATTGCGCGTATCAATGAGCGCATGAACAAAGGACATGCTGAAAAACTTATTGGGCAGATTACACAAATAATGACACAAGCCAATATGACACTTGATCAAGTTGAACGTATTGCTGTCAATATTGGACCTGGATCATTTACTGGTGTACGTGTCGGTGTTGCAACAGCGCGCGCTTTGGCATTAGCACTTGAAATACCTGCTGTTGGAGTGAGTGCTCTTGAAGCGTTAGCAGCACAAGTAATAAACAGTAAAAATACAGCATCAGCAATTACTGTTGTCATTGAAGCTGGGAGAGAGATGTTCTACCATCAAAATTTTCATAATGATCTCACACCTTTGGGAGCGCCCGGATTAAAAACAATTGAAAGTATCCTCGAAGATTTGCCAAAAAAAACCCGACTGACTGGCCCAGCTGCTGATGTCGTTGTGGAACATATTAAAAGCCATAAAATAAACGAAAAAATTGTCCTAGAAAAAATCCCCTGCGAAGCGGCTGATATTGTAAACTATGCTTATCTTGCTGCGAACAAACAATCCAAAAATTCGCCTCGCCCACTCTATCTACGCAGCGCTGATGCAAAACAACAAACCAATTTTGCTTTACCACAAAAAAAATAATGCCCAAATTTTCATTGACAAAAAAAAATTTTGGAAGTGCTCCGCTACAAGTTAATGATAGTGCTCCTCTTCATCAAATTCATCAACATTGTTTTACCCCGTCTTGGGGAAAACAAGCTTTTGATAATTTCTTAACAGATCACTCTATCTTCGGATACAAAGTTTTTCTCATTGATCGCTCTGATCAAATTTTAGGCTTTTGCCTATGCCGTCTCATCCTTGATGAAGCAGAAATCATCACAATTGCTGTTCACCCTCATTATCGTCAACAAGGAATTGGTACCTTTCTTATCGAAAGAACAGTTCACCATCTTCACGACAAAGGCGCTATAAAATTATTCTTGGAAGTAGAAGCCACAAACCTTTCTGCTTTGAATCTTTATCAACGCTTTGAATTTCAAAAAATTTCTGAACGTCTTGCCTACTACCCGTCAAAAAATGGTCGTGGTGATGCAATTATCATGCAAAAAACTTTTAAGTAAATAGATTGAGATTCGTGTAAAAAACATTTACAAACGCACCATGAATAAAGTAAATCCTAAAAATACGCCTCCTGTTGCTCCGAAAAAAGTTTTTATCAAAACCTATGGATGTCAAATGAATGTTTATGATAGCCAACGGATGACTGATAGTCTCAGTTCGCAAGGCTATGTGACAACACAAATCCCCAATGATGCCGATCTTATTCTTGTTAATACCTGTCATATTCGTGAAAAAGCAGCAGAAAAACTTTATTCTGATCTCGGTCGTTTGCGCGTTATGCGTCAAGAACGCACACCTGATAAACCCCTGATGGTTGGTGTAACGGGTTGTGTTGCACAAGCTGAAGGAAGTGAAATCTTGCGCCGTGCTCCAACAGTGGATCTTGTTATTGGTCCGCAAATGTATCATCGCTTGCCAGAATTGTTAGAGAAAGCCAAACAAGGAAAAAAAATTATCGAAACAGACTATGCTGTTGAAGATAAATTTGCTCATTTGCCGCCCCATAATAAACATGCAGTAAGAAAACGAGGTGTTAGCGCATTTTTAACAGTACAGGAAGGTTGCGATAAATTCTGCACTTTTTGTGTTGTGCCCTATACACGCGGTGCCGAAATATCACGATCCGTTGAGAAAATTACTGAAGAAGCCCTTCAACTCATCGAAGCGGGTGTCAAAGAAATTACGCTGCTTGGACAAAATGTCAATGGTTGGCATGGACAAAGTGCTGATGGCAAAACTTGGCGTCTTGGCGATCTTCTTTATCATCTTGCAAAACTCGATGGTTTAAAGCGTTTGCGTTACACAACCAGCCACCCACGTGATATGGATGATAGCCTTATTGCCGCGCATCGAGATCTTGATATGTTAATGCCTTACCTCCATCTTCCTGTTCAATCAGGTTCAGATCGCATCTTAAAAGCTATGAACCGCCAACACAAAAGCTCTCATTATCTTCATCTTATCGAAAAAATTCGAACCGCACGGCCAGATATCGCCTTTTCAGGCGATTTCATTGTAGGGTTTCCAGGAGAAACAGATGAGGACTTTGAAGAAACCATTAAACTTATTCAACAAGTACAGTACAGTTCAGCTTATTCTTTTAAATATTCCCCCCGTCCTGGAACAGTGGGAGCCACAATGAAAAATCATGTTGATGAATCTATAAAAAATGCCCGCCTTCAACATTTACAAGTCCTTCTCCTTGAGCAACAAAAGGCGTTTTTGCGTTCTAAAATTGGTCAAAAAACTAACGTTCTCATCGAAAAACCTGGACGTCACTCAGGGCAAATGGTAGGACGTTCCCCTTGGCTTTTACCTGTTGTCGTAGATACAGAAGCCTCTACAGGTAGCGTAATAGAAATTCATATTAAAAATGCAAGCTCAAACAGTTTTGTTGGTGAAGTGACAAATAGATAAACATACCTCTAAAACATTGTTCAGAATAAATATTTTGGAAAACTCTTTTATTTTAAAAGAAAATGATTACATCTAAAACGTGCACTGTTCTAAAAAACTGTCTTTTATAGAATTTACTTAACAAAAAGTGCAATATTTATGTAGATATGGAGAATAGGCTGAAAGCTTCAACCGAAAAAATAAAGCGTATTAAAGAAAAAGTAAATATGTCCCTTGAAAAGGCTGATACCTTGAAACAAACAAGCGCTTCAGATCCGAGCCAAGTTGTTTTGATTTTCGAAAATAATAAATATGCAAAAGCAGTTTTTGGTAAATTTGACGAAAATCTCGCTTATATCGAAAAAAAACTTGAACTTAGTATTCATCCGCGTGGTAATGAAGTCTTAATCCGTGGAAGTATTTCTGTTATAAAACGTGCGCAATATGTATTGCAGCAACTTTATGAACGTGCCAAAACACATCAAGAGCTCACTTTATCAGATATAAGAGGAGCGCTTGCTATGGCAAATATACCAAAGAAGCAGAAAGAAGACACGATAACACACAAATCTGCAACGAAACGTATACCAGCACGGTTAACTACCCATAAAAAAATAATTCATGCAAGAACTCCAACACAAGATGCTTACATACACGCTATGGAGCATACTGAACTTGTGTTTGGTGTAGGACCAGCAGGAACAGGCAAAACGTATCTTGCTGTTGCTCATGCTGCAATGCTTCTAGAACGTGGTATCATTGAGCGAATTATTCTCTCACGTCCGGCTGTTGAAGCTGGAGAACATCTTGGTTTTCTTCCCGGTGATCTCAAAGAAAAAGTCGACCCATATTTACGACCACTTTATGATGCTCTTTATGATATGATGCCCGCTGAAAAAATAGAACGCATTTTAGCTTCTGGTGTCATAGAAATTGCTCCTCTTGCCTTTATGCGCGGACGAACACTTGCCCATGCTGCTGTTATTCTTGATGAGGCACAAAATACTACGCCCATGCAAATGAAGATGTTCCTCACACGTCTTGGAGAAGGAACACGTATGATTGTTACCGGTGACGTGAGCCAAATTGATTTGCCTACAGGGCAAAAATCAGGCCTCATTGAAGCAATTCGCATTCTTTCAAATGTAGAAAATATTGCAATTGTACATTTTGGTGAAAAAGATGTTATACGCCATCCACTTGTTGCTGCTATCGTTCGTGCTTATGATCGTGATTCCGAAATACAAAATAAAAAAAAATCATTCGCATGCGATGCATTAAAAAATGAATTTGATTCATCATGATTATTATTGATATAATGGTTAAAAGCGCAGGGTGGAATGATGAAAAAATGCTTTATAATATCACTGAAAAAGCATTAATGACAACTATGCATCATGTTTCATTGGCAAATGTTGTAAGCGAAATTAGCCTGCTTTTTACGGATGATGAACATATGGCACAAATCAATGCACAATGGCGCAACAAAAACAAATCTACTAATGTATTATCCTTTCCTGCTTTTCCACTTAAAGCTGGAAATCCTCCTGGTCCCATGCTCGGTGATATTATTATTGCGCGAGAGACTGTTGTTCTCGAAGCAGAAAAACAAGGAAAAACATTTCAAGACCATTTAACGCATATGATTGTTCATGGTATCTTGCATCTGCTTGGCTATGACCATGAAACTGATAATGAAGCATATCAAATGGAAAAGCTCGAAAGAGAAATTCTGCAAAAACTTTCCATAAAAGATCCTTACGCTGAATTGTCTATAAATGATAAAATTTAACTTTTAAAATCAATATTACGAGCATACCATTTAAAGCCTCTCATTCACCTAATTATAAAAAGAAAGTTTAGAAGATTTCAAAACCATGACAAACAAAACAAATGCACAAAATAATAGTCAAACATCTTCTAATAATGAAAAAAAAACCTCTCAACAGACGAATCATACAGAAAAATATTCTCTGATGAATCATTTGTTTTCATTCTTACGGGGTCGTAATTGTGTATCTACATCACTGCGCGATGATCTTACCGTTGCACTCACGACTGACAATGAAAAAGACACTGCCCTCTTCTCACCTGAAGAACGTACTATGTTGCATAATATTTTACGCTTACGTGAAGCACGCGTGGATGATGTTATGATACCACGTTCTGAAATCGAAGCACTGGAAATAAACACTTCACTTGGAGAAACCCTTAAATGTTTCGCAAAAATTGGTCATTCTCGTATACCTGTTTATGCTGAAACTTTAGATGATCCGCGCGGCATGATTCATATCCGCGATATTCTTAACTATATGACTCGCTTTATTATCAGCCCAACAAAAACCGAACAGAAATCCGATTTGCTTCAATTAAACCATACAGACTTACATACCCCAATCGGTGAATTGGATCTGATCCGAACTGTTCTCTTTGTTCCAAGTTCCATGCTTGCAAGCAAATTATTAACACGAATGCAAACTACACGAACTCAAATGGCTTTAGTTATTGATGAACATGGGGGAACAGATGGTCTCGTTTCAATGGAGGATATTGTTGAATTGGTCGTTGGTGATATCGAAGATGAACATGATAATGTCGACAATGCTATCGTACGTGAACCAAACAATAAATGGCTCGTTGATGCAAGAACTGAACTAGAAGATGTGGAGAAAGCTCTTGGTCCTGATTTTATCGTAGGGGAATATGGTGATGATGTTGATACGATTGGTGGTTTGATCGTCTCCATTCTTGATCGCATTCCTGCCAAAGGTGAAATTGTCGAAGCTGTACCTGGTTATAGATTTCGTATTTTAGAAGCTGATAAACGCCGGATTAAGCGATTGCGTATTTTTCGCATTCCAAAAAATGAGAACCTTGAGAACAATGCCATTCCTAAAGAATAGTCCAGCGTTTTTAAACAATTTCATCGTTTTTTTATCCTCTGTTACCGGTTGGAAGCGCCAAGCATGGATATTTCTGTGTGGTGCTTTTACTTCTTTTGCACTTCCACCCTTTTATTTGACACCTCTTTGCTTTTTAACTTTCCCTCTTTTTATTGTTTTACTTGACTCAATACGGGCCGAAAAAAACAATAAAAAACATTTTTTTACCTATGCTTTAAGCTGTGGAACCTTTGGTTTTAGTTATTTTATTTGCGGACTTTGGTGGCTATGCAATGCTTTGTTAACAGATCCAGATTCTTTTGGTTGGGCAGTCCCATTAGCCATTTTAGTTCCTCCATTCTACCTTTCTCTTTATTGGTTTTTTTCTGGTTTCATTGTCGGTTTATTATGGACAAAAGGAATAGCACGCTTTTTTGTTTTAGCCTTTGCATTAGGATTGTCCGAGTGGTTGCGTGCGTTTTTATTCACAGGATTTCCATGGAATGCTCTTGGCTATACAGCCATGCCAACCCCAATGTTCATGCAATCTGATGCAATCGTGGGACTTTATGGAATGAATATTCTTGCTGTCTTAGCCTACAGTTTGCCAACTGTTTTATTAACAGATGAAAAAAAGAAAGTGGCACTTTCTCTTTGTTTATCACTTATATTCATTCACAGTGGTTTTGGGTTTTATCGTCTTCATACTATAGAAAACACAGCTGAAAATCAAAAAAGTTCTTATTGGGTGCGCATTGTTCAACCTTCCATCCAACAAAATATAAAATTGCGTGATAATACACGAGAAGCTATGTTGGAAGCGCATATGAATCTAAGTGCAATGCCAACAATCGACCAAAATTCAGAACCCGATTTTATCGTATGGCCCGAAGCTTCCGTTCCTTACCTTCTCTATGATAACTCATCTATCACAATGCGCATTGCCTCTCTTTTAAAACCTAAACAATGGGCTATTATCGGAGCAATACGAGCCAGCAATGATCTACCTCATTCCCAAACACAATATTTTAATACAATTGCAGTCATTAATGCTCAAGGTAATATTTTAAATACTTCCGATAAACTTCATTTGGTTCCTTTTGGTGAATATCTTCCTTTTCAGAATTTATTGAAAAAAATTGGATTGCGTACCCTTGCCGATAATATTGGTGGATATAGTGCTGCAAGTGTGCGCAAAATTGTTACAATGCCAAACGGATTTTCTTATCTACCCTTGATTTGTTATGAAGCAATATTTCCCCATGAAATGACTTTTAAAGGCTCCTCGCCTCAAGCAATTATTAATATTACAAATGATGCATGGTTTGGTGTAACACCTGGACCCTATCAACATCTTCAACAAGCACAACTTCGTGCCGTTGAACTGGGAATCCCCCTCATACGAGCAGCCAATAATGGAATATCAGCTGTTATTGATTCTTATGGACGAATCGTTGTAGCTCTTCAACAAAATGCTGTGGGCATTATTGATTCACAAGTTCCATCATCCATTACACCTATAGGAAGCAATGAATACAGAACTTTCTCTACTTTTATCTTATTCATCCTTATGCTATTGTGTCGTGTTGGTTTTGGTTCTACAAAACAGCTTAGATGATTCAAGTGCCCTTTGTACGGTATTATGTTGCGTTTACCAGTAATATTGGGAAAAAATATTACATATTATTTTAATTATATGATAAATCAGCTGCGCATAAATATGATGTTGGTTTAGAAGAAAAGTGCTGGAAATAAAGAGTTGCATTATGACCGAAACTAGAAAAAAACCTGACCCTATAGATATCTATGTTGGAACTCGTATCCGTTTACGTCGTAATATTTTAGGACTCACTCAAGAGAAACTCGGTGAAAAATTAGGAATTACTTTTCAGCAAATCCAAAAATATGAAAAAGGAACAAACCGTATTGGTGCCAGTCGTCTTCAAGCGATAGCAGAAATTATGGATGTTCCTGTTTCTTACTTTTTTGATAAAGGTATTACCTCCCAACAAGTAGAGGGTTTTGCTGAAAGTGATCACAATTTTATAGACTTTTGTTCTAGCAGCGAAGGGATTCAGCTCATGCGCGCTTTTACAAATATATCTGATGCTAAAGTGCGTCGAAAAATTATTGATTTGGCAAAAGCACTTTCTGAGGAAGATTTGACAAATAAGCTATAAATTAAAATTATATCTTTTCTCTTTTATTCATATAAATTTTCATTGACGATTTGCTGTAGAATTAGCAAATCGTAACAACTTTAGTAAGCAATTAATTAAATCGTTGATTTTCTTTTTTGAAGGAGTTCCTATGCCGCATCAAGATTATCTTTTTACGAGCGAATCAGTATCGGAAGGACATCCTGATAAAATTTGTGATCGTATTTCCGATGAAATCGTTGATATGATCTATAAAGAAGCTGAAAAGACTGGTACTGATCCATGGTTAATACGCGTTGCCTGTGAAACTCTCGTCAGTGTCAACCGTGTTGTTATCGCTGGTGAAGTGCGTGTTCCCGATACGCTATTAAAAAAAGATAAAAATAAAGAATTTATCTATGATGAAACTGGCTTTCCACTCATTAATCCTACGCGTTTTCGTATAGCAGCGCGCCGTGCTATTCGTACCATTGGCTATGAACAAGCAGGATTCCATTGGAAAACTGTTAAAATTGATGTTCTTTTGCGCCCTCAATCAGCTGACATAGCAAGAGGGGTTGATAATGCTACGGATCGGCATGGTGAAGAAGGAGCAGGTGATCAAGGCATCATGTTTGGATATGCTTGCCGTGAAACACCTGACTTCATGCCTGCACCAATTTATTATGCGCATAAAATTCTCAAACTTCTTGCCGCAGCCCGTCATAAAGGAGAGGGAGAAGCTGGAAAATTAGGACCAGATGCTAAAAGCCAAATAACCATACGCTATAAAAATGGAAAACCGATAGAGGTCACATCCATTGTTCTTTCAACGCAGCACCTCGATGAAAGCTGGGATTCCAACAAGGTACGTACAGTGGTTGAACCTTACATTCATCAAGCTTTACATGACATTCCCATTGCAGCTCAATGCAGTTGGTATATTAACCCAACAGGAAAATTTGTCATTGGTGGTCCTCAAAGCGATGCCGGATTAACAGGACGCAAAATTATTGTGGATACTTATGGAGGCGCAGCACCCCATGGAGGCGGTGCTTTTTCAGGAAAAGATACAACAAAAGTTGATCGTTCTGCTGCCTATGCGGCACGCTATCTGGCTAAAAATATTGTTGCGGCTCGTTTAGCAGAGCGATGCACCATTCAACTCTCTTATGCAATTGGTATTGCACAACCTTTATCTATTTATCTTAATCTTCATGGAACAGGAAAAGTTGATGAAAAAGTTATTGAAGCAGCCATTCGCAAAATAATGGACCTTTCACCTACCGGCATTCGAAAACATCTTGACCTCAATAAACCTATTTATGCAAAAACAGCTGCCTATGGTCATTTTGGGCGAAAACCAAAACACGATGGTTCGTTTTCATGGGAAAAAACTGATCTCGTGAAAACGCTTCAAACAATGATCCAAACCCCATGATTAAATATCATACACGCAAGAGTGAAGCATTTTTTGGACGCCGCCAAGGAAAACAACTTCGAAACAGTCAGCTTACACGTATAAAAATGTTTCTCCCCAATTTTAATATTGATTTAAATGTCCCTCCTCCCTCAAACCTGAAATCCTTATTTTCAAGCAAAGTAAGAGAAATTCGACTTGAAATCGGCTTTGGTGGAGGTGAACATTTACTTCATGAAATGGAATATTTTCCAAAAACCGGTTTTATCGGCGTCGAGCCCTTTATCAATGGCATGGCAAAAATATTGTTGTCTCTTGAACAGCATCAAAACTATCAAAATCATCTTCGCCTCTATAATGATGATGCTACACGCCTCCTTGATTGGCTCCCTGATAACTCGCTTGATGGAATAGACCTCTTCTATCCTGATCCTTGGCCGAAAAAGAAACACTGGAAACGACGTTTCATCAACACAAAAAATCTTAACCGTTTTGCTCGTGTTCTTAAAATAGGGAAAATTTTTCGCTTTGCTAGCGATATAGACAGTTATGTAAACTGGACTTTGTACCATTGTACACAACATGATCACTTTGAATGGAAAGCAGAAAGCCCTCAAGACTGGAAGCTCCCTTATCCACTATGGAAAGGAACCCGCTATGAAGCAAAAGCTTTACGCGAAGGACGAACGCCTGCCTATCTTACCTTTATCAAGAAATAAATGATCAAGCGCTTTTCTCATAAACAACTTGAAAAATTTTGAATTTAAGAGTATCAATAGTTAAATTCTTGGTCTTATGATGAAGGGTGGGCCGTTGGACCCGCTCTTTTTTAATATCATAAAACTGATGAAAACAACTTGGATAAAATGTATGAACGAAGCTGAAAAAATAAGCAATCTTGACGAACCACGCCTGTTTGAAGAAGATGGTATCGAAGCACAGGTTGCTGCTCTTGTCATACCACTACTTAAACCTTTAGGTTTTCGTTTGGTTCGTGTGAAACTTCTTGGTCAAAATGGTTTAACACTTCAAATTATGGTTGAACGTGCCAATGGTTCTATGACCGTAGAAGATTGTGAAACTGTTAGTCGCACTGTTTCTCCCCTCCTTGATGTGCAAAATGTTATTGAACGCAAATATCATTTAGAAATCTCATCACCTGGAATTGATCGTCCATTGGTAAGAAAATCTGATTTTTTTCTTTGGCAAGGACATCTTGCAAAAATTGAAACCAAAATAACAATCGATGGGCGCCGAAAATTTCGCGGGACACTTACAACTATCACGCAAGATGGATTTATTTTAAATACTGATAAAGCTGCTTATGGAGAAGCCATGTATACCCCTATTTCCTTTTGTGATATCATAAATGCGCATTTAGTGCTTACCGATGAGCTTATTCGCGATGCATTGAAAAAAAATAAAGATTTAAGTCAACAATTCATTGCTGAAGAGAAAGCTAACGACTCTATATAGACGCTCAATTTCAAAAAATAATATCACTGGGAAATACCCATCGTGTGGCACAAAGAAGGAGAAAATTGATGGCTACAAGCGCTAACAGGCTTGAGATTCTGCAAATTGCAGATGCTGTTGCACGTGAAAAGTCAATCGACCGTGAAATTGTCATTTCTGCAATGGCTGATGCTATTCAAAAAGCAGCACGTTCTCGTTATGGTCAAGAAACCAATATCCGTGCTGAAATCAATTCTAAAACAGGTGAAATTAAATTACAGCGCCTGCTTAAAATCGTTGATGTCGTTGAAGACTATACAACGGAAATAACTTTGTCTGATGCTCTTAAACATCAAGCAGAAGCAAAAATTGGTGATTTTTTTGCTGACCTTTTACCTCCTATGGATTTTGGACGTATCGCAGCACAATCTGCTAAACAGGTTATTGTACAAAAAGTACGTGAAGCAGAGCGTGATCAGCAATATGAAGAATTCAAAAATAAAGTTGGTGAAATTATTTCTGGTACAGTTAAGCGTGTGGAATATGGTAACGTTATCGTTGATCTCGGGCGCGGTGAAGCTATTGTACGCCGTGATGAATTAATTCCTCGTGAATCATTCCGCTATGGGGATCGTATTCGTGCTTTTGTTAATGATGTACACCGTGAAACGCGTGGTCCGCAAATTTTCCTTTCACGCACACATCCCCAATTTATGGTAAAACTTTTCACTATGGAAGTGCCAGAAATTTATGATGGTATTATAGAAATAAAATCTGTTGCTCGTGATCCAGGTTCACGGGCTAAAATCGCCGTTGTTTCACGCGATGGTTCCATTGATCCTGTTGGAGCATGCGTTGGAATGCGAGGAAGTCGTGTACAAGCTGTTGTTGCTGAATTACAAGGCGAAAAAATCGATATTATTCCTTGGTCGCCTGATGCGGCAACATTTGTCGTTAATGCACTGCAACCTGCTGAAGTTTCTAAAATCATCCTTGATGAAGATGCTGAACGGATTGAAGTTATTGTGCCAGATGATCAACTTAGCCTTGCTATTGGACGACGTGGACAAAATGTTCGCTTAGCTTCGCAACTAACAGGATGGAACATTGATATTTTAACGGAAAAGGAAGAATCTGAAAATCGTCAAAAAGAATTTACTGAACGGAGTAAATTGTTTATGGAAGCCTTAGAGGTTGACGAAATGATCGGACAGGTTATGGCATCAGAGGGTTTTTCTTCTATTGAAGAAATTGCCTATATTGATCTTGAAGAAATCGCTTCTATTGATGGTTTTGACCATGATACTGCCGCTGAAATCCAAAGTCGTGCCCGCGAGTATCTTGATCATCAAGAAAAAGAACTTGATGAAAAACGCAAAAAACTCGGAGTTTCTGACGAATTGCGAACACTTCCTGGAATGACAAGTGCTATGTTGGTTGCTGTGGGTGAGGATGGTGTAAAAACAATAGAAGACTTTGCTGGCTATGCCGTTGATGATTTAGCTGGTTGGAGAGAACGCAAAGAAGGTCAAACACAGAATTTTTCTGGTATTTTAACCCCTTTTGACATTACACGCGCGGATGCAGAAGCTATGGTTTTAGCCGCACGTGTACAAGCAGGCTGGATAGACCAAGCTGATCTTGTTACAGAAAATCCTGTAGAAGATGAAAATTCTGCAGAAAATGAAAAAACAGATGATTTGGATGTGGATACATTTTAAATGAATGAACGGACTTGCATTGTGACCAGAAAAAATGCTTCAGCACAAACGCTGATCCGTTTTGTTATTGGTCCCAATAACCAAATTGTTCCTGATCTTAAAGCAAATTTACCAGGGCGTGGCGTTTGGATTTCTGCCCATCATGCTGTTATTGAGAAAGCAATCAAACAGAAAGCTTTTCATAGAAATTTTAAAACAGATGTTGAGGTTGCACCAAATCTTGTGCATGTTGTTGATACGCTTTTACTAAAAGCTGCTCTTTCAAGCCTTTCCATGGCACGAAAAGCGGGAGCAATTGTTATGGGAGCAACAAAGGTTGATGCTGCTATCCGCTCTGGTAAAGTTATTCTTGTACTTCATGCTAAAGAAACAACAGAAGATGGGAAACGAAAAATTGCACAGGCCATTCATTCAATACAACAACAAACACATCGGACTATAAAAACCATATCTTTATTTACAAGTGATGAAATGCGAGTGGCTTTTGGCTCTAATCCTGTAATGCACGCGGCTTTATTGGACACAAAAGCTGCTGAAGGATTTCTCAAAACGACATATAAATTGATCAGCTATCGTGACGACAAGCATAGTAAGCCTAGTGAGATGACGGCACAAGCCGTGAAGGAAATACAATGAGTGAAAATAACAACGACAAAACAACAGTCAAGAAGACACTAACTCTCAAGCGGTCTGTCTTGGAAACGAGCACGGTCAAGCAAAATTTTAGCCATGGCCGTACGAAGGCTGTCGTTGTCGAAACCAAACGGCGTAAAATTACGCGACCTGATGAAAAAGCTGAAACCCCACAGCCCATTACAAAGCCGCATGTGGCCCCCCAGCGCTCTAAACCGCGTTTTGAAGGAAAGAAGCCTCAAGAATCTGTAACCAAAAGCAATCTTTCATCGACTGAAATGGAAGCGAGACTTCGCGCATTAGAAGAAGCACATATCCAAGAAAGAATAACGCAAGAACAAGCCGAAGAAGAAGCAAGACGCGCTAAAGAGCGTGAAGAAATTTTGCAGCAAGAAATTAAAGAAAAAGAAATACATCTCCAACAAGAAGAAGAAATATCGCCTGTACAGGCTCTACCTGTTCCCCCTCTCATTGAACAGACCGATATTCCTATTGCGCCTAAAAACGCGATCGTGGGTGAAAAACGCAAAATAGATGAAAATAAAGAGGAAGAACGGCATAGTCGACGTGCTAATCCTGCTAAATCAGAAATACGTGTACCAAAAATTGTCAAAGGGGCTGATGAGCGGCGACGTGGAAAGCTAACTCTGAATAGTGCACTGGATGAAGAAGGAAGCGCACGTGGACGCTCAATGGCTGCAATGCGGCGTAGACAGGAAAAGTTTAAGCGTGCACAAAATCAAGAACCAAGAGAAAAAATTTCTCGCGAAGTTGTTCTTCCTGAAACGATTACCATTCAAGAGCTCGCACAACGTATGACTGAGCGTTCTGTTGATGTGATTAAATTCTTGATGAAACAAGGACAAATGATGAAACCTGGCGATGTTATTGATGCAGATGTTGCCGAACTCATCGCTGTTGAATTTGGCCATACTGTTAAACGTGTTTTAGAATCTGACGTAGAGGAAGGTATCTTTAATATAACAGATAATCCTCAAAATATGCAGCAGCGCCCCCCTGTTGTAACCATTATGGGCCATGTTGACCACGGAAAAACTTCTCTTTTGGATGCTATTCGTAAAGCAAATGTTGTTTCTGGCGAAGCAGGAGGTATTACACAGCATATTGGTGCCTATCAAGTAGAACAAAACGGTCAAAAAATTACCTTTATTGATACACCAGGACATGCTGCATTTACGGCTATGCGTGCACGTGGAGCTCGTGTTACCGATATTGCTGTTCTCGTTGTAGCCGCTGATGATAGTGTTATGCCCCAAACAATTGAATCAATCAATCATGCGAAAGCCGCTGGTGTACCTATCATTGTTGCGATCAACAAAATTGATAAACCAGCTGCGAATGCACAAAAAGTGCGTACAGAACTTTTACAACATGAAGTGTTTGTCGAAACTATGGGCGGAGAAACTTTGGACGTTGAAGTTTCTGCTAAAACCGGTCAAAATCTTGATAAACTTCTGGAAGCTATCCTTCTTCAGGCTGAAATGCTTGATCTGAAAGCAGATTCTCAACGAACTGCAGAGGGCGTTATCATTGAAGCCAAATTGGATCGCGGACGTGGATCTGTTGCAACAGTTCTTGTTCAAAAAGGTACATTACACCCTTCTGATATTATAGTTGCCGGAAATGAATGGGGTCGTGTGCGTGCTTTGATTGATGACCATGGCCGCCATGTCAAAGAAGCCGTTCCCTCTACACCGATTGAAATTTTAGGCATGCAAGGAACGCCACAAGCCGGAGATCGTTTTGCTGTTGTCACACATGAAGCAAAAGCACGTGAAATTTCTGAATACCGTCAGCGATTAGCACGTGATAAAGCTGTTGCGCGGCAAACTGGTTCGCGTGGTTCTCTTGAGCAGATGATGACAAAATTGCAAACGACTGGTGTTAAGGAATTTTCTCTTATTATAAAAGGGGATGTGCAAGGATCAATTGAAGCAATCGCTTCAGCATTGGAAAAACTCGGAAATGATGAGGTTCGTGCGCGTATTGTACATTCTGGTGCTGGAGGGATCACCGAAAGTGATATTTCTCTTGCGGAAGCTTCTAACTCTGCTGTAATTGGCTTTAATGTTCGAGCCAATAAGCAAGCACGTGATTTTGCTAAAACACAAGGAATTGAAATTCGTTATTACAACATCATTTATGATCTTGTTGACGATATCAAGTCTGCCATGTCTGGATTACTCTCACCAGAACAGCGTGAAACTTTCCTTGGTAATGCTGAAATTCTAGAAGTCTTTAACATTACAAAAATTGGAAAAGTTGCAGGATGTCGTGTTACAGAAGGTAAAATAGAACGAGGAGCCGGTGTTCGCCTCATCCGCGATAATATCGTTATTCACGAAGGAAAGCTGAAAACACTCAAGCGCTTTAAGGATGAAGTCAATGAAGTGCAAAGTGGTCAAGAATGTGGAATAGCCTTTGAAAATTATGAAGACATGCGCGCAGGAGACATCATTGAGATCTTCCGTATCGAACATATTAATCGTACATTATAAAATAATCCAGTAACTTTACTCTGTTGTAAAATGAAGAAAGTTATTAGGTTTTATACACAATATCTCTTTTTCCTTATCTAAATGGTCAAAAAAAGAGATATTGTAGCAAGGATAAAACTTTGATGAAAAATGCAAGGCCATCACAACGGCAGCTTAGAGTAGCAGAGCAAGTACGTCATGCAATAGCGCATATATTACAGCGTGATATTTTGCTTGATGATATCTTGAAAGATATTGTTATTTCTATCTCTGAAGTACGCATGTCACCAGATTTAAAAATTGCTACTTGCTTTGTATCACCTCTCAGCACTCTTAAAAATGCTTCTCATACCGATGTTGTTGATACCCTCAATAAACATAGTCGTTTTCTCCGTGGAGAAATCAGTCATGCGTTGCGACAAATGAAATATATGCCTGAACTGCGTTTCCGACTTGATAATAGTTTTGATAATTTTTCAAAAATTGATGCCCTCCTTCGCTCGCCTGAAGTTGCTCGCGATCTTCACTATAGTGATAAAGATGAGGATTAAAGATATGGCGCGGCAACACAAAAAAAAAGGGCGTCCTGTTTCTGGCTGGGTCATATTTGATAAACCAAAAGGAATGAAATCAACAGAAGCTGTCTCACAAATCAAATGGCTCTTTCATGCACAAAAGGCAGGGCATGCAGGAACACTTGATCCTCTTGCTTCTGGTCTCCTTCCCATTGCATTGGGCGAAGCAACCAAAACCGTCCCTTACGTGATGCAAGGCAAAAAAACTTACCGTTTTCATATCGCTTGGGGAGAAGAGCGTTCAACAGATGATCTAGAGGGCGAAATAACGAAAACTTCTCTCAAACGTCCAACACAAGAAGAAATACTTGCTCTTCTTCCTCAATATACAGGTATTATTTTGCAAACGCCTCCGCAATTTTCAGCAATAAAAATTGCTGGAAATCGTGCCTATGATTTAGCGCGTGAAGGGGAAGTTGTTGAAATTCCGCCCCGTGAAGTGGAAATAGAAACTTTCAAATTATTAGAAATGCCTACCAAAGAGCACTCTGTCTTTGAAATAACCTGCGGAAAAGGAACTTATGTGCGCTCTTTAGCGCGCGATATGGGACGTGATCTAGGTTGCTATGGGCATATTGCTGATTTAAGGCGTATTTCTGTCGCACCTTTTGATGAAGAAGATCTCATTACATGGGACGAACTAAAAGCAGCCGTTCCGCAAAATAAAAACACTACAGATGAAAATAATCGTTCTTTTGAAAAAAACTTCACAACACTCGATGAGCTCTTAATTGAAACAAGCGCTGCATTGGATTGCCTCCCTCACTATATCCTTAATGAAACTCAAGCACAGAGAATTATAAAGGGTCATTCTATCCTCTTAAGTCATCACAAAGTACCTCTTGACCAAGATGAGATTTTTGTCCTCTATAAAGAACAACTTCTTGCCATTGGCACCCTTGACAAGGGTTTATTTAAACCGAAGCGGATTTTCACAATTTAATCGATTCTTTTCCACACCTACCTTTTGCGAAAAGATATTTTTCTCTATCAATTAAGGAAAATATGGTACTTTTCATTGTCTATATTTACCATATTCATATCAAAATTTAAGTCAGTGCTATAAGCTAACACCATCACACACTTTTTCCTCTTAATGTCGCAACAATCCTTGCATTTAAAAGGATTCATAAGAGGCTTTTTATTTCTCATTCTATCGTCTTTTACTCACACTTTAACCCTCATTTGTAATGTGCAAGCGAAGATTTGGACTGATTTACTCTAAATAGATTTGAAACGAGAAAAGCTTAAGATTTTTAGGACTATAACTCAACATGGAAAACGACAAACAATTATTGTAAATCAATTTATTAACTATTAAAATAGCAATTTTTTGTTATGATTATGCTAACAAATCGATCGAAATAATATTAACCATATTTAATATTTTACAAAAACTGTTTTAACCCTAAGGGAGATGATCAGAGGAGACTTTTAAAAGCATTTCATTGGCTTGGGGTATTGTTTGGCGTTCAATCATACGGTGCACTCTTATGCCGTTAGGAGCGCAATTTAAATGACGCAAACGCTTATTGACTTCTGCATCCGCTTTTGTACGACGATGATTATGGCGTAAATAATCTACCCATGTTGGCATATGATAAGCCTCTGTCCAATATTCAGGTCTTTCAAGATCTCGTAAAAGGACCCACTGACGCGCACCATCACGTAACCGGATATGGCGTCGACGCGTCATCACTTTGAGAAACTCTTCGAGATCATTTTCATGAATTTGATAATCAATCATTATCATGATCGGGCCACTTCTTGCTTTGAGGTCGAGTAATAGTTCCGGCTCTCTAAAATGATCAAGAGGATTTAAATCTATCTGAGGAATTTCTTGAATTCTAAATTTTACCCCCGCAAGAGCACCAAAAATCAAAAATAGAGAACAAATACTCAAAGCAATTGTTGGAGAATAACCATCAGCTAAGCCTCCCCAGATTGCACTTCCAATAGCCATCCCCCCATAAGACGCCGTTTGATAAAGTGCTAAAGAACGTGCAACAACCCAGCGTGGTGTAGAGAGTTGTACAGATGTATTAAACAATGATAATGCCAAAACCCAACATAAACCTGCAGGAAATAAAGCAATATGGCTTATAATTAGTGAACGGCTGATTCCCAATAAAAAGCAAGAAAAGGCGAAACCAATAAATGCACTTGCAATAATTGTTTCTGAACGAAAATGATGCCGTACAACTGCATTAATAATACCTGCTGTCATGGCTCCTAACCCAAAACAACCCAGCAATGTACCATAAAGAAGGGCACTTCCTCCAAGAACTTTATGCGCAACAATTGGCAAAAGTGCTAAAATAGAAATAGCTCCTATACCAAAAAGGAACGCTCGAACCATAATACTCAGGAGATTAGGTGACATCGCAACATAACGCAAACCATCTGAGACAGCTCCTAACAGCCTTTCTCGTGGCAATGAGTTTTTTTTATAATTCGACTTCCAGAAAAATAACGCACCGATAAGAGGAATATAGCTTATAGCATTAAACAAAAAAGCAGCAGATGCCCCCAAAGTTGCAATGATGGCACCGCCAATAGCAGGACCAACACTCCGCATCAAATTAAAGCCTACACTATTCAAACTAACAGCAGCAGGAATATTTTCCCTGCTCACAATATCTCCTATCGTTGCTTGCCAAGAAGGATTATAAAAAGCTGTGCCACATCCAATCAAAAACGTAAAACATAACAAAAGCCAAGGTGTTAGAAATCCCATATAGGCTAAAACAGATAAACTCATGGATATGACCATCATCATAATCTGCGCACACAACATAATTTGACGCCGATTAAAATTATCCGCTAATGCCCCTGCCATCAAAGAAAACATAACAAGTGGTAATGTTGTGGCACTTTGAACAAGCCCAACCATGGAATGCGAAGAACTAATCAACGCCATTAACCACCCTGCTCCAACAGCCTGTATCAGCCCCCCTAAATTAGAAATAAGAGTAGATAACCATAAATTTCGAAATACCGAATTACGAAAAAGTTTTAATGTTGAAATGCTCTGCATCTTTTTCCTCCAAATCGGTATTTATCATCTTTGTTACCACACACACGCTCATAATCTTTGTATCAAAAGGATGCATAATTCTTTAAAAGACTTCTCATAAAACTCTATTTAAATCAATCTTTCAAAACAAAAGCTTTTATTTAAAGAAAGACTTCAAAATGCTGTCAAGGACTAGTATTTTAACCTTCTTTCCTATATAAGGACGAAAATGGGTAAGAGTCTTCGACTCTTCTTGTTTCCTCACAGACCCTTGCTGAACGACATCTCGGCTATGGGTGACTTTATGTTTCTTCGTTTTTGGAAAGGATAATACGATGTCGATTACAGCTGAACGTAAACAAGCTCTTGTCGCAGAATACGCAAATAAAGTTGGTGATACAGGATCACCGGAAGTGCAGATTGCTGTACTTTCTGAACGTATTTCTAATTTAACAAACCACTTTAAATCTCACAAAAAAGATAATCATTCTCGTCGTGGTCTTTTGAAGATGGTGTCTCAACGCCGGCGCCTTCTTGATTATCTTAAAGGAGTTGACCAAAATCGTTATCAGACACTTATCAAGAAGTTAGGTTTGCGTCGCTAAAAGAAAAATGATGGTGGTGTTAAAAAAACCACCCATTTTTTCAACGTGTTGCTTTTAATTAAAAAATTTAAAAACTGACAAGTTATTATGGGATAGGACTGCTCATCGTTTCGCATTTAAGGCAGTTTACTTCTCTCTTCTCGTAACAAAGATAAAAAGTATGTTGTCCACCCCAGAGCTTGGAAATATGCTACGCAAAACCAGAATGTGAGCAATCAAAGATTTAAACACTGGTCATTAAGGATAAAAAATGTTCAAAACGCACAAGATAGAAATTGAATGGGCTGGGCGTCCTCTCACCCTTGAAACAGGGAAAATAGCACGTCAAGCTGATGGTGCAGTGATTGCTACCTATGGAGAAACTATTGTCTTAGCAACCGTTGTATCAGCCAAAAGTCCAAAACCAGACCAGGATTTTTTTCCACTCACTGTTAATTATCAAGAAAAATCCTATGCTGTTGGTAGAATACCTGGGGGCTATTTAAAACGTGAAAGTCGACCAAGTGAAAATGAAACTTTAGTTTCACGTTTGATTGATCGCCCAATTCGTCCCCTTTTCGTTGAGGGATATAAAAATGATACACAAGTTATTGTTTCCGTTATACAGCATGATCTCGAAAATAATCCCGATATCCTTGCGATGATTGCATCTTCTGCTGCATTGACCCTGTCAGGTGTTCCTTTCATGGGGCCTATAGCTGGTGCCCGCGTTGGCTATTGTAATGGACAATATGTTCTCAATCCTCATATTGATGAAATGCCTGAATCAAAACTTGATCTTGTTGTTGCTGGAACAGAAAGTGCTGTTTTGATGGTTGAATCAGAAGCGCAAGAATTACCGGAAGATATCATGTTGGGTGCCGTGATGTTTGGTCACAAAGGCCTTCAACCTGTCCTTGATGCCATTATAAAGCTTGCTGAAGTTGCTGCAAAAGATCCTCGTGATTTTGTTCCTGAAGATCTTTCTGAACTTGAAGAAGCAATGCAGAAAATGGCAGAACAGGATATACGAAAGGCTTACACAATTACTGATAAGCAAGAACGTTATGCTGCAATTGATGCACTAAAGACAGAAATCCTCAATAAATTTATGCCCGAAACAGAAGAAGACTGTAAGTTTAGTGCAGATCAAATTGCAACCGTATTTAAACAGTTGCAAGCAAAAGTTGTTCGCGGGAATATTCTTGATACCCAAAAGCGGATTGATGGACGCAATCTTTCTACCGTGCGCCCTATCCAATCAGAAGTAAGTATTTTACCCCGCACACATGGATCAGCACTCTTTACCCGCGGAGAAACACAAGCTATTGTCGTTGCAACACTAGGAACTGGTGAAGATGAACAATATGTTGATTCCTTAACGGGAATGTATAAGGAAACATTCCTTCTCCATTACAATTTCCCACCATTTTCAGTGGGTGAAACGGGACGCCTTGGTTCTCCTGGTCGTCGTGAAATTGGACATGGCAAATTGGCATGGCGAGCAATTCACCCCATGTTGCCAACGAAAGAATCTTTTCCTTATACTATTCGTGCTGTCTCAGAAATCACTGAATCCAATGGATCTTCTTCTATGGCAACGGTTTGTGGGACCTCACTTGCTCTCATGGATGCCGGCGTTCCTCTAGCACGCCCTGTTGCTGGTATTGCTATGGGCTTGATTAAAGAAGGAGAACGCTTTGTTGTTCTGTCTGATATTTTAGGGGATGAAGATCATCTTGGAGATATGGATTTTAAAGTCGCAGGAACAGAAAATGGTATTACTGCCTTACAAATGGATATCAAAATTGATGGTATTACCGAAGAGATTATGAAAATCGCGCTTGAACAAGCCAAAGGTGGACGAATCCATATCCTCAATGAGATGGCAAAAGCTTTAACCAGTGCACGTGCTGAGCTGAGTGAATTTTCTCCACGAATCGAAGTTATGAATATTTCTGTCGATAAAATCCGTGATGTTATCGGCTCTGGTGGTAAAGTTATTCGGGAAATCGTGGAACAAACTGGAGCAAAAATTAATATTGAAGATGATGGTACCATTAAAATTGCTTCTGCTGATGCTAAAACCATTGAAGCAGCAAAACGCTGGATCCATTCTATTGTCGATGAGCCTGAAATTGGTGCTATCTACCAAGGAACAGTTGTAAAAACTGCAGAATTTGGTGCATTTATAAACTTCTTTGGTTCTCGTGATGGACTCGTTCATATCTCTCAGCTTGCATCAGAACGCGTCACCAAAACAACCGATATTGTGAAGGAAGGTGACAAAGTTTGGGTTAAATTAATGGGCTTTGATGAACGTGGAAAAGTTCGGTTATCAATGAAGGTAGTTGATCAAAAAACCGGAAAGGAAATCACCGCTGATAAAGTGATGAATGAAGAAAAGTGCGTGGATGAAAAAAAACAACCTGAAAATAAGCGCCGCCGTAAGAAAAAAGAAGAGTAAGTTTTTCCTCTTATCGTATCATGAAATGCCATCCCAACATTGGAGTGGCATTTTTCTTTGAAAGAGTCATATGTGTTATTATTTTTGCCTTTTGAAAATTATGAACTCCCGTATCCTGATCCAAACCAATGTTGGTTAAGTTTCGGTTTAACAGAAATCCCAGCTCCAGAATGGGCACAGAATTTAAAAGTTATTACGCCTTGGCGACCAGATTTTTTAAAATTTATCGATACTCAATTTCACTGCTCTCCTCAAATAGATAAAACCTTCAGCTATGATGGTGCATTTTTACATTTGAGCAAATATCGTGGTTTTAACCAAAATTGTTTTCTTGATTTATTAGAATGCGTTAAACCCAATGGATGGATTGTAATCAGTGGGAATAAAACTGCTGGTGCTGCTTCAATGATGAAGTGGGTCAAAACAATTGTTCCCATCACCAACAAACTGTCTAAAAATCATGGTCTTGTATTTTGGTTACAAGTTCCTCAACAAATTGGGGGACATAACATTGCACAATTGCGCTCACCACCGCTCAATTTTGGTAAATTTCAAACCACTTCTGGTATGTTCTCACACGGACGTATTGATCCAGGATCTGCTGCACTTGCTTCTTATATGCTCAAAGTTATTTCTGGAAAAACGGCTGATTTTGGTGCTGGATGGGGCTATCTTTCTCACGTTGCGCTTGAAAGAAGTGAAAAACTCACCGCTCTCGACCTTTATGAAGCAGACTACAACGCTTTGAGAGCAGCAAAACAGCACCTTAAATCCATAACAGCTCCTTTTTCAATTCATTTTTATTGGCACGACCTTGTGCATGAACCTATCACAAATCTGTATGACACAATCATTTCAAACCCACCGTTTCACACGCAACAAACGACAGATATTTCATTAGGAAAAAATTTTATTATAAATGCTGCAAAGTGCCTAAAACCAGGCGGCAGTCTGCTTTTTGTTGCAAACCGCCACCTGCCTTATGAAACATTATTAAAAAATATTTTCCGCACAGTGTTGATACATGAAGAAGCCCATGGTTTCAAAATTATCGAAGCGCGCAGATAAAGAAAACAAGTGATAACTCTAAAGAATAAAACGTGAAAGATCGATATCAGCAGCAAGCTCGCCAATAGATTTTCTCACATAAGCGGCATCAATTGTAAACGATGTTCCAGCTTTATCAGGTGCCGTGAAAGAAATTTCATCCAAAACGCGCTCCATCACTGTTTGCAAACGACGTGCCCCTATATTTTCAATCCTTGCATTTAAATCTACAGCAATATCTGCTAAAGCATCAATTGCATCATCAGTAATTTCCAAATGAACCTCTTCTGTTGCCATAAGAGCAATATATTGTTTAATCAAACTAGCTTCTGGTTCCGTTAGAATGCGCCGTAAATCTTCTCTTGTTAAAGGGTTGAGCTCCACACGGATGGGTAAACGTCCTTGAAGTTCCGGTAATAAATCAGATGGCTTAGAAACATGAAATGCACCTGAGGCAATAAAAAGAATATGATCTGTTTTGATTTGCCCATATTTTGTACTAACCGTTGTTCCTTCAACCAAAGGCAAAAGATCACGTTGAACGCCCTCACGCGAAACGGCAGCACTGGCTCCACCATCCCTAGTTGCAATTTTATCAATCTCATCAATAAAAACAATCCCGTCATTTTCAGCAACACGAAGTGCTTCTTGAATAATTTGATCTTGATCAAGGAGCTTTTCAGATTCATCATCAATAAGCGGCTTAAAAGCATCCCTTACTGTCGTCTTACGGACTTTTGTACGACTGCCCATTTTGCCCAAAATATCTGATAAATTCATAATACCCATTTGTGCTCCAGGCATACCAGGAATATCAAAGGTTGAAGCACTATTGCTATTATTATCGGCTACTTCAATTTCAATCTCTTTCTCATCTAATTCACCTTCACGCAATTTTTTGCGAAAACTATCACGGGTAGCGGGGCTGGCTGTTTTACCAACAAGGGCATCTAAAACGCGCTCTTCAGCATTCACGTGAGCCTTTTCTTTTATTTCATCTCGTTTCTTTTCACGCACAAGAGAAATCGAAATTTCAACAAGATCTCGAATAATTTGCTCAACATCACGTCCCACATAACCAACTTCAGTAAATTTAGTCGCTTCTACTTTAACAAAGGGTGCTCCAGAAAGTTTTGCTAATCGACGCGCAATACCAGTTTTACCAACACCTGTTGGCCCTATCATTAAAATATTTTTTGGCATAACTTCTTCACGCATCGGCTCATCAAGCTGTTGTCTACGCCACCGATTGCGCAATGCGATAGCTACAGAGCGTTTGGCATCATTTTGGCCAATAATAAAACGATCAAGTTCAGAAACAGTCTCACGAGGGGAAAATACAACACACATTTAAATAGCTTTCTCTAAAGAAGATAATTCTGCATCCAATGTTTCAATCGTAAAATGATCATTGGTGTAAACACAAATTTTAGCAGCAATAGCCATAGCTTTACGAGCAATAGTTTCTGCATCCAAATCCAAGTCCATGAGTGCACGCGCTGCTGAAAGAGCAAAGTTTCCTCCAGAGCCAATTGCCATAACCCCATCTTCTGGTTCTAAAACATCACCAAGCCCTGTAAGAGCCAAAGTTACTTTCTTATCAGCCACGAGCATCATTGCTTCGAGACGACGCAAATAGCGGTCTGTTCGCCAATCTTTTGCAAGTTCTACACATGCACGCATAAGCTGATCAGGATATTGCTCAAGCTTTGTTTCCAATCTTTCCAGTAATGTGAAAGCATCTGCTGTAGCACCTGCAAAACCAGCAATAACCACTCCGTTCTTTCCAAGACGACGCACTTTACGTGCATTACCTTTCATAATTGTCTGCCCAAGAGAGACCTGACCATCACCGGCCATCACGACTTTTCCACCTTTTCGTACCGTAATAATTGTTGTACCATACATTATGTCTGGCTTATGTTCTGTCATAAGGAGACTCCTTAATATTAACTTTACTTTTTAATATTGATTTCTTTTCATACAATGTAAAACTCAATCACTATTGTCCTATTTAAGAACATATACAGCAAAACACAATGATTCAGCATAACTCAATTTGTTAAAATGGAAAAATGATATCATTGTTGTCAATGTAAATTACTGCTAAATAGCTTTATATAAACAGTTTGTGCCTTTTAGAGGAAAATTATGAAAAAAATAGCCATAGGGACTTTAGGTGGAACAATTGCAATGACTGCTGATAATTTTGGTCACATGCAACCGACTTTAACTTCAGATAACCTCATAAAAAGTGTTCCTGATTTAAATAACGTTGCTGATATTCATGCACAAACATTAATGCAAATACCAAGTGGATCTTTATCGTTTCAAATTCTTTTTGAAATAATCGAGTGGGCAAAACAACAAATAAATGCCGGTGCAGAAGGTATTGTTTTAACACAAGGAACTGATACTCTGGAAGAAACAGCCTTTTTTCTTTCTCTTTATTGGAAGGAAGCTGAACCACTTATCATAACTGGCGCTATGCGCATGCCTCATGAAGCAGGTGCGGACGGCCCCGCCAATATTTTAGCAGCCACTCGTGTCGCAGCAGCCCCACAAAGTCGTAACAGAGGCGTTCTTGTTGTTATAAATGATACAATCCATTCACCTTATTGGCTCTATAAAAGCCATACCGTCAAAGTCGAAACATTTCAATCAGGTCTTGCAGGTATTTTAGGAACTATTTTAGAGGGAAAACTTATTTATTTCAATAATCAAAAACTTTTTTCGACAACGTTTGATCTTCCCAAAAACCACGATCATCAAATTGCACTCCTCTATTCCTCTTTATCATCTGATGCACAATTAATGAAACTATGCCTTGAAAGTGGGTATTATGCTGGAGTTGTTATTGCTGGTTTTGGTGCAGGACACTGTAGTTTTCAAGAAGCAGACCTTGTACAACAATATGCACAAAAAATACCAATCATTATTGCTAGTCGTTGTTGTAATGGCTCAACAACTCGTATAACTTATGGCTATAAAGGCTCAGAAATCGATATGATTGCTTCTGGTGCTCTCATGTCTGGTTATTTATCAGCCGTAAAAGCGCGTCTACTTTTATGGGCTTTTTTAGCGCAAGGGCGCTCATTAGCACAAATTCGTGCAAACTGGAATGACTGGACTATAAGTTAATGAAAAATGATCTATTATCTTAAAGAAGAGAGCATGCAAAACAAAATTTATTTGAAAATCAAGCCGCTCATCTGTCCACTTTTAATCGATTGCTGCGGCAAAAAATTCTCGACCAATACAAATGATTGATACGATTATACAAAAAATTAATCAGGAAGATAATCTGGTCAAATGCGTTTCTGACCGATATTCACCCTATCGTGTTTTTACTGCACAAGAATGGTCAGAGTTTCGTGCAGACACACCTCTTACTTTGACTTTTGATGAAATTAAGCGTTTGCGCTCTATTGATGATCCTATCGATCTTAAAGAAGTCCAACGCATTTATCTTTCTTTATCGCGTCTGTTATCATGCCATGTTGAAGCAGTACAGGAACTTTTTCACAAACGTCAGCAGTTTCTCCATCAAGAAGAGAGTAGAAAAACGCCCTTTATTATTGGAATTGCTGGTTCTGTAGCAGTAGGAAAATCAACCACGGCTCGCATTCTTCAAGAACTGTTGAAACGATGGACATCTAGTCTTAAAGTTGATCTGATCACAACGGATGGTTTTCTCTATCCTAATGCAATCTTACAGCAAAAAAATCGTATGAATCGTAAAGGATTTCCTGATTCCTATGACATTAAAAAATTGCTGTGCTTTCTTTCGGCTATAAAAGCAGGTATCGGAAATGTCCGTGCCCCGCTTTACTCACATATGACTTATGATGTTCTAGAAAATCAGACAATTACCATTGACCGTCCTGATATTTTAATTGTTGAAGGTATTAATGTATTACAGGTCAGTGATCTTCCTAAAGATGGAAAAGCTATTCCTTTCGTATCAGATTTTTTTGATTTTTCAATCTATGTCGATGCCGAAACAGAAGTCATTCGTCACTGGTATTTAGAGCGCTTTAAACGTTTGCGTAAAACAGCTTTTAAAAATCCTGAATCCTATTTTCATCGTTATGCATTGTTGAGTGAAGAAGAAGCTTCAAAAGTCGCTGAGAATCTTTGGCAAACAATTAATTTAAAAAATTTACAAGAAAATATATTGCCAACACGACCACGATCCAACCTCATTCTACGAAAAGGAAAAAATCATTTGGTCGAGTATGTCGCACTTAGAAGACTATAAGGATCTCATAACTATGCAGCACTATCACATTCATTTTACCTCAACGCGTATCGATAACAGTTGCCCTATCATCTTGGTAAACCAAAGAACTCTTGCCAACTTATCACTTGATGCGTCAACAACAGCATGGATAAAAGTTAATGACTTTACTGGTAAAGCAGGACAAATACTCTTTGTTCCTCACGAAACGGGGCATTTAAAAAAAGTTTTATTTGGAATTGGCAATGGGAACGATCCCTTTATCACAGGACGGCTTGCTCAAAAACTTCCTGCTGGTCAATGGCATTTAGAAGGTACAACCTCTGATGAAATAAATACCTATCTTGGATTAGCATTCGGTAGCTATCAATTTAATCGCTATCGTCAAAACTCTTCTTTCAAATCATTGTCCATCCATGTCAATGAGGCCGTTGATCTTAATGAACTCCAACGAATTTATGAAGCTGTCTTTTTCGTCCGTGATCTCATCAATATTCCAGCCAATGATATGACCCCTGATACTCTCGAAAAAGAAGCACGAAAATTAGGAAAAACCTACGGTGCTCATGTCCAAAGTATTTGTGGAGATGATCTCTTAACCCATAACTTTCCGATGATTCATGCTGTAGGACGAGCAGGCAGTACTGCACCGCGACTGATTGAGTTACACTGGGGGCAAGCACATCATCCTAAAATAACGTTGGTAGGCAAAGGGGTAACTTTTGATACGGGAGGACTCGATATTAAATCAGCCAATAACATGTTGCTTATGAAAAAAGACATGGGGGGCGGAGCAAACGTTTTGGGATTGGCTAAACTTATTATGGATGCGAAATTGCCTTTCCGTCTACGTGTTTTGATTCCAGCTGTAGAAAATGCAATTTCTGCGAATGCTTACCGACCAGGTGATATTCTCAAAAGTCGTAAAGGCTTAAGTGTTGAAATTGGTAATACAGATGCTGAAGGGCGACTTGTCCTTGCCGATGCGCTCGCCTATGGTGATGAAGAAAGTCCACAATTCATGCTTTGTATGGCTACTTTAACAGGGGCAGCGCGTATAGCATTAGGACCAGATCTTCCCGCATTTTATTGTAATGATTCAATATGGGCACAACAAATCTCTGAATCTGCTCACGCTGTTTTTGATCCTCTTTGGCAAATGCCCCTTTGGAAACCTTACCAAGAGATGTTATCATCACCAATTGCTGATCTTAACAATGTCACTGGAAATAGCTTTGCTGGCTCTATAACGGCTGCTTTATTTCTTAATTCTTTTGTTGAAAAAGCTGAACATTTTGCGCATTTTGACCTTTATGGATGGGTTCCAAAAGAAAAACCAGGATATCCTATTGGTGGATCAGCACAAACTATTCGTGCCCTTTATAATATATTTAAAAATGAAGTTTGACACACAATACCCACAAAGATAGACAATTTTGCATCTTAAAGAATAATTGCGATCGTTTTAAACTGTGTTCTTAGTTTTGTTTGAGGATAAAAACCTTACCAATAGAGTTTTCATGAGTTTGTTTAAAGGTAAGAAGTAACAAAATGGAAGCAAAAAGATGATCTCTAAAGACCCAAGGCTTTATGCATTCAGAGATGATCTAGCAGATCAACGTCTTGAAACAGAAATTACAGCCCAGCGCTTTGTTCAAGGTGAAAAAAGACGTGTTAATACAGCGGTCGCTGGACTTTTTAAAGAAAATAGTAAAAAAAGTGAAAGACAAACAGAATGCTTATTGGGAGAAGAACTTCTCATTTTTGAACAAGGGGAGACGATGTCGTGGGGGCAATCACTCAAAGATGGTTATGTTGGTTATATTGATACAACAGCCCTTTGTACATCAACTATAAAACAAACGCATGTAGTTTCAGTACCACGTACATTTAAATATTTACACGCTGACTTACGTGGACCAAGAATATCTCCGTTATCTATGGGAAGCAAAGTCAGTGTTGTTGATGAAATTGAAGTCCGTGACACAATGTATTCTATTCTTGAAAATGGAACAGCAATCATTACGAGCCATCTCAGCCCTATTGGACGTGTATACGAAGATTATGTCACAGTTGCAGAAACCTTTATCCGTACACCTTATCTTTGGGGTGGTGTCAGCGGTTTTGGAATTGATTGTTCGGGACTCATTCAGCTCTCTATGATGATGACCGGTCAAATAGTTTTACGTGACACCGATATGCAGCAAGAAACTATAGGCAGTCCTCTTACAGATACTGATAAACTTCAACGAGGCGATTTAATTTTTTGGAAAAATCATGTTGCTATTATGGTTGATCATGAAAATATTATTCATGCAAATGGTTTTTCCATGGACGTTATGATCGAGCCATTGGAAGAGGCAATTACGCGTATTGCTAAAAAAAATCAATATCCCATCGCAAAACGTCGTCCAATGCAAGAAACTTAATACATGCCTCCTATAAAAAATAATTAATTGAATGTTTTGTTATATAATAAATTGATTTATAAAGATAATTATCCATCATTCATTCTGTGTCAAAAATTTTAAATATCGTAAAATTCTCTTATTTCAAATCTGTTTTTATGTTGAAGCAATCAAAATCGCTTGCTTGTTCATCACAAACGGAATTAATGTATAAGTGGAAATGATTACGAAAAGAAAAAATATCCCTTCTGAATGCTCTCAAATGCCAAGAACTAGCGTAATAACATTGGGACCAGCTTACTCCTTCATAAGCGTAAAGATAGTGGCGCTCTATAGATTTTACATTATTTACATGGGGGCTTTAACATTATACTATTCACTAGTGCCCGCACGAAATAGGCTTTGGAGCGTTGCGAGATACCTCTTTTAAACAAACGCGTGAATATGCAACACAATGCCGTTCTGTATTACGTAAAGAACGTGCCCCTCTTAATCAAAAGCAACATTTTTTGATCTTTTCTTAAAGTTCATAATTCATTTAAAAATCTTCATTAATATTCGTCTATATTTAAATACTGAGAAAACTCATAAACCGGCTTATTGAATAACACTCATTAAAATATCATATAGTCAATCATAAATCGTATTACATAACTTGAATCATAATTCTTGATATTATCATATTTCGCTGTTTCAAATACCTTTATTACAAACCAATAGAGAAATAAGCTTTTTCTTTTCAAAAAAATGACAATAGAACTTATTACGCAGCTTTATCATTTCTTTTTCCATTCAGTTTTATGGTTTTTAAATATACAAAAATAATATCTTTCTCATGTTATGTATATTTCTCATTTATATAATTACTTAAGTAGATTTTTTCTTTACATCTCATACTATATCTCTATCTCTCATACTATATAAGGTACCATGATATAATTCCCTAAGAAGTATTCTTTTCATGTTTTTCTTTTATATTTAATAATTCATTAACCATATGTTTTATTTGTTTTAAAATTGTTTTTCAAATTACATACCACTCTTTTTATTCGTACGTTATTGAACATTTTTTGATTGAGAAATCGTATAACATCAAGAAAAATAAAGGGGAATTTATCCTTATAAAAAAATATGTTATTATATAATCATGTATTGCAATAATAATTAAGCTTTTGGTCATGTAAACAATCTCTAACAACAAACACAAAACGTTTTTTTAAGCATTTTTTAAAATTTTTCCTATTATCGATATCTCATGAAATAAATACTCCTGATATCCCTCAGTCCACCCAAACTCATTTCACAATGAGACGTGTGAAAAGGCATCATTATACACTTTGCCAATTCTTAATGTTGCGATGACCCTTGGCTACTGGAGTAGTGTTCTTTCAGCACGTATTTTATTTCTTTCTTAAATAATTTTATCCACATGACTTTCCCCGCTTGGAACGTGCAAGCAAATGATTTTGATTGATTCAACATAAACAAGTTTGGAATGAAAATTTTTTTTACGACTCTGGACTTTACCATTCAACATAAAATTTATAAATTATCATTTTAAATCAATATATTGAATTATATTTAAACAATATTTCCTTCTTATAACACATTAAAGAAGATGTTTTTTCAATACCTGAATCAATGGTTTATCAGCATCAGGCATAGGGTATTTATCAAGATCATTAATAAAAACCCATTCTAAACTTTGCCCCTCTCTTCCTTGCGCAACTCCCTCATAATGATAACAAAGATACAACGGCATCAAGAGATGAAATGTTGCATAGCTATGGCTCGCAAACGTTAAAGGTAATAAATTATTTGCCTGAACATATATACCAAGCTCTTCTTCTAGTTCACGAATTAATGAAATTTCTGGAGTTTCACCTTGCTCAACCTTTCCACCAGGAAACTCCCATAAACCAGCCAGCGATTTTCCCTCAGGACGCTTGGTAAGCAAAACACAATTATTTTGATCTAACAGTGCACATGCAACAACAAGAAAAAGGGAACTTTTTATACACATATCACTCTCCAATGAGAATATAAAGATAACTGTCTCTTTCTAGTATATTCCCTTACCTCAAAAAAAAACTCACATATCTCATTCTCTTAAAAAAAATAATAGACAGTTAAATATAGAGAGTGCACCCATTAACTTCTGTAATGGCTATTGATCATAACGTACTCTTTTGTTAAATCGCAAGACCAAACCGTCGCCGTGCTCTTACCCAAACCGATATCAACACAAATTGTAATGTGTTTACCTTGCATATAAGTAGCTATTGTCTCTTCACAATACTCAGGATCTCGTACGCCATTCACAGCCACACGATGCTCACCAAACCAAATCGTCAATAGATCACGATCAACTTCAACACCGGCCTTCCCAACTGCCATAACGACCCGCCCCCAATTCGCATCTTCACCGGCAATAGCTGTTTTTACGAGCGGTGAATTTGCAATTGATAAAGCAATAGTTTTAGCTGCATTGTTTGTTGTAGCACCCATCACATTAACTTCAATTAAATGACGAGCACCTTCGCCATCACAAACAACTTGTAGTGCAAGTTCATGCAGAAGCGCACTCAATTGTTTCACAAAAACTCCATAACGCGGATCAGATTTACTTGTAAGACATGGAAAATGTTCTTTTCCTGTCGCAAACAACATAAGCGTATCTGAAGTTGAGGTATCGCTATCAACAGTAATTGAATTGAAAGAACCTTCAACTGCCTCTGATAACATGGATTGGAGTGCATCCGAAGAAATAGTAGCGTCACTAACCACAAACGACAGCATTGTCGCCATATCGGGTGCGATCATACCAGCACCTTTTGCAATTCCATTAATGGTAACACTCTCTCCCCCACAGTCAAAAGTGCGCGTCGCAAGTTTTGGAAATGTGTCTGTTGTCATTATGGCTTTTGCAGCTTCCAACCAATTTCCCTCTTCTGCTGTCTCTGCCATACTTGGTAAAAGATTGACAATACCCGATGCTTCCATTGGCTCACCAATAACACCCGTAGAAGCTATAAAAATTTCATCTTCTCTAACCTTTAAAGCATTCGCTGCTGCACAGATGATTTCATTGGTTGTGTGCTTTCCTTTGCTTCCTGTAAAAGCATTTGCATTTCCAGAATTCACGACAACACCCCTCGCAACCCCATGAGGAAGTGATGCACGACAATGCTCTACAGGGGCAGATAGACATTTTGAACGAGTAAAAACACCGGCCACACTCACTGGCTTATCGAATATGATGAAAAGAAGATCTGTACGATCTTTATATTTAATCCCAGCTTCAGCTGTTGCTATCCGTACCCCAGATAAGGGAGAAAGCTCCTGGATCTTTTGAGGCGACAAAGGAGAAATTTTCAACACCACAATATGCTTTCTGTAAAAAAATGAAATGATTGCAGATCAATAAGCTCTCATAGAAAACTGCTAGGTTTTTTGAACAAAACTAACCTAGCAAATTATCTATTAAAGAGGCTATCTAGTTATTTTTCCTAGCTATTCCGTATCCTCTTCATCCGATGTCTCATCGGGAAGTAGCGTCCCATTTTGATGAAGCGATTCCATGATTTTTGTAACATTAGGATCAGGGTATTTCACATCTATCTTGCTACGCAAATCAACAATCAGTTCTTGATAGCGCTTTTTTATCAGTTGTGTCCGCAACATCTCTTTAACATCATCAAATGCAGGCGGTTGTTTCAAACGACGATCTTCTAATTTAATAATATGCCAACCAAAAGGACTTTCAACGGGTTGTTTAGTGTATTCGCCAATTTTCAAACCAAATGCAGCATCTTCAAAAGGCTTGACCATTTGACCATGGCTAAAATAACCAAGATCACCCCCAACGGCAGCAGAACCATCTGTTGAACTTTTCTTTGCAATCTCTTCAAAATTTTCGCCTTTATTTAAATGCTTAATGATAGCTTCTGCTTCTTTTCTCGTTTTGACCAAAATATGGCGCGCTTTAACTTCATCTTCTTTAGGTAAAGCAGCGACTTCTTGCTTATAAAGAGCTTCCAAATCAGTATCCGAGATTTTGTCAACAATCGCCTGTTTAAAATAAAGCTGTTGAAGAACATTGTCACGCATGACTGCCATACGTTTATCGTAAGCTTCTGTCTTATCAAGACCTTTGCTTCTTGCTTCTTTTGCAAGTGCCTGCATATCTAAATAAGCTTTTAGAACCATCATACGGCGTTGTTCATCAGGAAAGCGTACTAAATTAGGATTTATTTCAAGCGCTAAATCATCTAATTGGCCTGCTGTAATATTTTTCCCATCAATAACCGCCATAACATGAGAAGGAGAAACGGCTTTTTCAGAAGCTTTCTCCAAAGTCTTTAAATCATTCGACGATGAATTCAAACCTTCTTGGGCTCTCACTCCTAAACTTGTACTTGCCAATAAAGTTGATGCTAAAAAAAGCGTGATAAATTTAAATTTCATAAATATACTCCTTAAAAATGAAGGCAGGTTCAAGATTCCAATTTTCTTTACCATAACACTTTAACCTTTAAACATAGAGAAATAAATTAGTAATTTTATTTTAAAAAAGTATAGAATTATCCTTTTATCTCAGTTGCTCCAATCCTATCTAATGCAGATGAAAAACATGATAATAGAGAAAAATGACATATTGTATCTTAAATTACTTTGTATTGTATCAGTTAAATAGCGTACCTAAAGTTGACATAGAGCGCTTAGCCTCTTATCTCTACTTTACAATTAAAGTGAAAAATTGCACACCAACAAGTATAATGGTACCATCTGCGTTTCATGATGTCTCTAATCATATCAGATAACTTGAAGAAAATGTAGAGTACGGGGAAAGCGTATGAATTACCCAACAAGAGTGACAACAATTAAAAGAAAGGGCCAGAGATGGTCAGTTTAGGTGTTTTTGCCCGTAAGTTTTTTGGTTCAGCTCATGAGCGACGTCTCAAAGCACTCCGCCAAAAAGTTGCACAAATTAATGCTTTGGAAGAACAATTTGTAAAATTAAGTGATGAGCAGCTTTGCCAAAAAACAGATGCCTTTCGTAAACGTCTTAGTGAAGGTGAAAGTGTTGATTTGCTCTTACCAGAAGCTTTCGCAACTGTTCGTGAAGCCGCAAAACGTGTTTATGACATGCGTCCTTTTGACGTGCAACTTATTGGTGGAATGGTCCTTCACGACTGTGGCATAGCTGAAATGCGTACTGGTGAAGGTAAAACATTAATGGCAACTTTACCAATTTATCTCAATGCATTGGAAGGTAAAGGCGTTCATGTTGTGACAGTAAATGATTATCTCGCCAGTCGTGATGCTGAAACAATGGGGAAAATTTTTAGTTTTCTAGGGCTTACAACAGGCGTGATTCTTCATGATCTTGATAGTGATGCCCGCCGAGAGGCCTATGCATGCGACATCACCTATGCCACAAATAATGAACTAGGTTTTGATTATTTGCGTGATAATATGGCCTTCGATCGTAGTCAAATGGTCCAACGTGGACATCATTACGCAATTGTTGATGAAGTTGATTCGATTCTTATTGATGAAGCCCGTACACCACTTATTATTTCCGGTCCTCTAGAAGATCGTACTGACTTTTATAACCTCATTGATACATTTATTCCTGCCTTAACTCCAGAAGACTATGAAATAGACGAGAAACAAAAAACAACGACTTTTACCGAAGTTGGTACTGAAAAAATTGAAAAAATGCTCGAACAAGCTGGACATCTTAAAGGTGAAAGTCTTTATGACATAGAAAATGTCGCTATCGTTCATCATGTCAATAATGCTCTAAAAGCTCATAAACTGTTTGCTCGCGATAAAGATTACATTGTTCGCAATGATGAAATCGTTATTATTGACGAATTTACAGGGCGAATGATGCCTGGGCGGCGTTATTCTGAAGGACTTCATCAAGCGTTAGAAGCTAAAGAGCATGTTGCTATTCAACCAGAAAACCAGACACTTGCTTCCATCACTTTCCAAAATTACTTCCGTATGTATAGGAAATTATCTGGAATGACTGGAACTGCAACAACAGAAGCCGAAGAATTCAGAAATATTTATGGTCTTGACGTTGTCGAAGTCCCTACAAATTTGCCAATACAACGTATTGATGAAGATGATGAAATTTATCGAACAGCAGAAGAGAAATATCGGGCAATTGTACGTGATATCCGTCAAGCACACGAAAAAGAACAGCCTATTCTTGTTGGAACAACCTCTATTGAGAAGTCAGAACAATTGGCAGAGCGTTTGCGAAAAGAAGGCATTACCGATTTTAGAGTCTTAAATGCTCGCTATCACGAACAAGAAGCGTACATCATTGCGCAAGCAGGAGTTCCTAGAGCTCTTACCATCGCAACCAACATGGCAGGACGCGGTACGGATATACAGCTTGGTGGTAATGTTGAAATGCGCATTCGACAAGAGTTACAGGATATCCCCGAAGGTCCAGAGCGGACAGCTAAAATTGAAGAAATAAAAAAAGATGTTCAGAGGCTTAAAGACAAAGCTTTAGCGGCTGGTGGTCTTTACGTTATTGCAACGGAACGTCATGAAAGCCGTCGTATTGATAACCAGCTTCGTGGACGTTCTGGTCGCCAAGGCGATCCAGGTCGCTCAAAATTTTTTCTCTCTCTTCAAGATGATCTTATGCGTATCTTTGGCTCCAATCGTATGGATGGTATGCTTCAAAAACTTGGATTGAAAGAAAATGAAGCTATTATCCATCCATGGATTAATAAAGCCCTTGAAAAAGCACAAAAAAAGGTCGAAGCACGAAACTTTGAAATTCGTAAAAATCTGCTAAAATATGATGATGTCATGAATGATCAACGCAAGGTTATTTTTGAACAGCGTATGGAGATCATGAACGCAGATGATTTATCAGAAATGATCCTTGAAATGCGCAATGAAGTCGTAGAGGATCTCGTAGAGGCTTATATTCCATCAGGGACATATTCTGAAAAATGGAATGTAAAAACTCTCGAAGAAGAACTTCAACAACTCTTTAATCTTGAGCTTCCAGTAAAAGAATGGGCAAAAGAAGATGGAATTGCCGAGGAGCAAATTTTGGAGCGTGTATCAGATGCTGTTACAAAACTTGAAAATGAACGTACTGAACGCTATTCTCCAGAAGTTATGGCTTATTTTCACAAGGCAGTATTACTCGAAACTATTGACACGTTATGGCGTGAACATCTGGTGAGTTTAGACCATTTGCGTTCTGTTGTTGGTTTTCGTGGTTATGCGCAGCGGGATCCGCTCAATGAATATAAGACAGAATCTTTTGAACTCTTTCAAAGTATGTTGAGAAATTTGCGCCGAATTGTCACTTCTAAGCTTATGCGCTTTGAAATCATTCAACAACCTACAGAACCAGCCATGCCTGAGCAAACTGATGCTGCTTCTTCTGTCTTTAATGATCAAAGTCAAGAAAATGCTCCCACCTTATGGGCACGATCACAAGAAAATAGATTTGTTAATCCACAAGATCGTGACCCTAATGATATAACCACATGGGGAAAAGTTGGACGTAATGAGCGTTGTCCTTGTGGTTCAGAGAAAAAATACAAACACTGTCATGGAGCCTTTGTTTGAAAAGCAAACTATGAAAATGAATAAAAAGCGAAATTATGAGCAAGAATTGCGCACAGCTGGTTTAAGAGTAACACGTCAACGACGAGTTATTCTTGATATTTTGACTGATACAAATGACCATCCCAATGCATTTGAAATTTTTCAGCGTGCAAACAAAATAGATTCGAGTATTTCACTCTCAACTGTTTATCGAACCATGAAAACATTAGAAGGAAATGGAACAATTCATCGCCATAGCTTTAGTGGTGGTCCATCTCGTTTTGAACAAGCAGATGGGCAACATCATGATCATCTCATTGATATAGAAACAGGACAAGTTATCGAGTTTCATTCTGATGTTATTGAAAAGCTGCAAGAGGAAATTGCAAAGTCCCTTGGCTATGATATTATTCATCACCGCCTTGAACTTTATGGAAAAAAAAACTCTTAAAAAAGTGATTATATATCATTAGATAAAATACCTCAGGCAAATCAAGTTTTATAAAAATTTACCTTTAAAATATAATAGTTTTTATTGGCAAAAAAAAATTTTGCTCTATTCCCTCTTTTTGTATGATGCTATACGGTAATTCTTTGCCAGTATTATAACAAAAAATTATAAAATTGTATTACGAAAAATTAGGCTAATATTATCATGGTTTCTTTGCCACAAGATCGTATGAGACAGCTTGAAAAGCGCTTTGAAATAATTGAAAGCCAAATGACGACTAATCCAAATGCTGAAACATATGTCAAATTAGCTTCTGAATATGCAGAACTACAACCCGTTATTGCCTCTATACGCGCATTAAATGCTCTTTACGGAGAGATTACAGAATTAGAAATGATTATCAATGATAAACAAACAGATATAGAGATGCGTAATCTTGCCCAAGAAGAGCTAACATTGTTATATAAAAAAGTAGAACAATTTGAAAAAGAACTCCAGATTCTGCTTTTGCCTAAAGATGTTGCTGATGAAAAAAACGCTATTGTTGAAATTCGAGCAGGAACGGGTGGATCAGAAGCAGCACTTTTTTCTGGTGACCTTTTCCGCATGTATGAACGTTATGCCCATGCTCACCATTGGAAAGTAGAAGTCATTTCACTCAGTGAGGGAGAAGTTGGCGGATATAAAGAGATTATTGCTACTATCTCAGGAAAAGGTGTCTTTTCTAAATTGAAATATGAATCAGGGGTTCATCGTGTGCAACGCATCCCCGAAACAGAAACCGGTGGACGTATCCATACATCTGCTGCTACCGTTGCAGTCCTTCCGGAGGCTGAAGAAATTGATATTGATATTCGCCCTGAAGATATTCGTATTGACACAATGCGTGCATCTGGAGCAGGAGGACAGCATGTTAATACAACGGATTCAGCTGTTCGTATCACGCATATTCCAACAGGAATTATGGTCGTACAAGCAGAAAAATCACAACATCAAAACCGAGCACGAGCCCTTCAAATTTTACGGGCACGCTTATTCGATATCGAACGACAGAAAGCGGAAAGTGAACGTTCAGCTTCTCGTAAAAGCCAAGTTGGTTCTGGTGATCGTTCAGAACGTATTCGTACCTATAATTTTCCACAAGGACGTGTCACGGATCACCGTATTAATCTAACCTTGTATAAGCTTGATCGTATTCTAGAGGGAGATCTTGATGAGCTTCTTCATGCACTCATCTCAGATCATCAAACAACATTACTGATGGAAATGGATAATAATTGAGCAAATATTCTTTCAAGAATGTCATCCAACAAATGCAAGAAAAATTGCGCACGAATGGAATTGCTGAAGCCGATCTCGATGCGAAAATACTCATTGAATGGATAACAGGAATAAATGCTGCTGAAAGAATTTCTAAACCAGATATGCATCTGTCTTCTGAGCATATTATACAAATAGAACAGGTTTTACAACGGCGTATTGCAGGCGAACCCGTCTACCGTATTATAGGAGCGCGAGAATTTTATGGTATATCTTTTACATTGTCTCAAGAGACGTTAGAACCTCGTCCTGATACAGAAACGCTGATAGATCTTGTTCTCCCTTTTCTCCAAAAACAGGTCGAAAATTTGAGAAGAACAACATTCCTTGATATGGGAACAGGAAGTGGCGCCATTGCCATTACACTCCTTAAACAAATTCCCCAATCCTATGCGGTGGCAGTCGATATTTCTGAAGATGCCCTTAAAACAGCGAAAAAAAATGCAAAGAATGCTGAAGTAGCACACCGCTTCACACCTCTTCTTAGCAACTGGTTTGATGCTGTCGCAGATCGCTTTGATTTCATTGTTTCCAATCCACCTTATATTCCCGCACAAGATATCAAAAAACTTGCAAAAGAAGTGCGCTTACATGACCCATTGCGCGCCCTGATAGGAGGGGAAGATGGACTTTATTTTTATCGAAAACTCGCCCATGAAGCAGCCAACTACTTAAAAGAAAACGGCTATGTCGCTGTTGAAATTGGTTACTCTCAAGAAAATGAAGTCTGTAATTTATTTGAAAAAAATGGTTTTCAATGTCTAGAAGTGCGTAAAGATCTAAGTGGAATACCCCGCGCACTTCTATTTGCATGCAAACATTAAAATTCCCAATCATCATCCGTGGTAGCAACCGCCTTGCCAATGACATAAGAAGAACCTGCCCCTGAAAAAAAGTCATGATTTTCGTCAGAGTTTGGTGATAAAGCTGCCAAAATAGCGGGATTAACACGACAAACCTCAGGGGGAAAAAGAGCTTCAAAACCTAAATTCATTAAAGCCTTGTTAGCATTATAATGAAGAAAAATTTTAACATCTTCTGTCAATCCAAGTGCATCATAAAGATCTTCAGTATATTTGCACTCGATATTATAAAGGTCAAAGAGCAGGTTAAAAGCAAAATCTTTAGTTTCTTTCTTTTTGGCTTCATCAAGCTTTGCAAAGCCCAATTGGAATTTATAACCTATATAATAACCATGGACTGCTTCATCACGAATAATTAATCGAATGAGATCTGCTGTATTGGTCAACTTAGCGCGACTAGCCCAATACATGGGCAAATAAAAACCAGAATAAAATAAAAAGCTTTCCAGCAAAGTCGAAGCAATTTTTTTCTTAAGTGGATCATTTGCTTCATAACGCTCAAGTACTAATCTAGCCTTTTTCTGCAAATGAATATTTTCTTCTGACCATCTAAACGCATCATCAACTTCAACCGTTGAACAAAGGGTTGAAAAAATAGAGGAATAAGAACGTGCATGAACCGCTTCCATGAAAGCAATATTCGTCAACACTGCCTCCTCATGCTCTGTTATTGCATCAGCCAGAAGCGAAATGGCTCCGACAGTGTTTTGAATTGTATCTAAAAGCGTTAGTCCTGTAAAAACACGAATTGTTAATTTACGTTCTTCATCTGTTAAGCTTGACCATGAGGGAATATCATTGGAAAGTGGAACCTTCTCAGGTAACCAAAAGTTCCCAGTTAAGCGGTTCCATACTTCAAGATCTTTCTCATCATGTAATCTATTCCAATTAACAGCGCACACAACAGGATTTTTGGTTGTAATCTTTGTCATATGATGATCTCCTATAAACTGCACGAAACACAGCCATCAACTTCTGTTCCACTTAATGCTACTTGCCGTAATCGTACATAGTAAATACTCTTTATACCTTTTTTCCAGGCATAAATTTGTGCGCGGTTAATATCACGTGTGGTAGCGGTATCAGGAAAAAATAATGTTAATGAAAGACCTTGATCAACATGCTGTGTTGCAGCAGCATAGGTATCTATAATTTTTTCAGGACCAATCTCATAAGCATCTTGGTAAAAATTCAAATTCGTATTATCCATATAAGGAGCAGGATAATAAACGCGCCCAATTTTTCCCTCTTTGCGAATTTCAATTTTTGAAGCAATTGGATGAATAGAAGAAGTGGCATGATTAATATAGGAAATAGATCCCGTAGGTGGAACCGCCTGCAAATTGCGGTTATAAAGCCCATACTCAATGACTAATTTTTTGAGTTCCTGCCAATCCTTTTGATCTGGGATAACAATATTGTTCCGTGCAAAAAGCTCTTGCACAAGAGCAAATTGCGGTTTCCATTCTTTTTCAATATATTTTTCGAAAAAACGTCCATCTGCATAAGCTGATTTTTCAAACCCTGCAAACATTTCTTGACGTTCACGTGCAATCAAATTGGAAGCCCGTATGGCATGATATGTCACAATATAAAAATAGATATTAGTAAAATCTATCGCTTCTGGAGACCCATAATAGATTTGTTCACGCGCTAGAAACCCATGCAAATTCATTTGTCCCAAACCAATCGCATGACTTTCAGCATTGCCTTTCGCAATGGAAGGCACACAAGCAATATTGCTCATATCCGAAACCGCAGTAAGAGCACGAACAGCAGATTCCACGGTCTGTCCGAAATCAGGACTTTCCATTGCTTTGGCAATATTCATGGATCCAAGATTACAGGATATATCACTTCCAATCGTGCGATAAGTTAAATCTGTCTCCAGTTCACTTGCTTCACTCACCTGCAAAATTTCTGAACATAAATTGCTCATACTTATGCGCCCAGCTATTGGGTTCGATCGATTAGCAGTATCCTCAAATAAAATATAGGGATAACCCGACTCAAATTGAATTTCTGCTAATGTCTGGAAAAAAATGCGTGCACTTATTTTCTTTTTACGAATCTTTGCATTATCAACAAAAGAACGATAATGCTCCGTTAAAGAAATATCGCTAAAGGGCTTACCTGTCACACGCTCGATATCATAAGATGAGAAGAGATACATGTCCTCATTATTCCGTGCAAGCTCAAAAGTAATATCAGGAATAACGACACCAAGCGAAAGCGTTTTGATTCTAACTTTTTCATCAGCATTTTCACGCTTTGTATCCAAAAACTTCATAATATCTAAATGGTGAGCATGCAAATAAACAGCTCCAGCCCCCTGTCGTGCCCCAAGCTGATTGGCGTAAGAAAAAGAATCTTCCAAGAGTTTCATCACCGGTAAGACTCCTGAGGACTGATTTTCTATTTGCTTAATTGGTGCCCCAGCTTCCCGCAAATTCGTTAAACAAAGCGCCACACCTCCACCACGTTTTGAAAGCTGCAAAGCCGAATTAACCGAACGACCTATCGATTCCATATTATCTTCAACACGTAGCAAAAAACACGAAACCAATTCACCACGTTGTTTTTTCCCAGCATTTAAAAATGTCGGTGTTGCCGGCTGAAACCGTCCTGTAATAATTTCATCCACAAAACTTTCAGCAAGAGCTTTATTCCCTTGTGCCAAATATAAAGCTACAAGACAGACACGATCTTCATAACGTTCAAGATAACGTTTCCCATCAAAAGTCTTTAATGTATAGCTGGTATAGTACTTAAATGCGCCTAAAAAGGTAGGAAAACGAAACTTAAATGCATAAGCACGCTTAAAAAGCTTTTTAATAAAAGAAAAGTCATAAAGCTCAAATAAAGCTTTTTCGTAATAACCTTCTTCTATTAAGTAGTCTATTTTTTCCTTCAGATTATGAAAAAAAACTGTATTTTGATTAACATGCTGAAGAAAATATTGCCGTGCGGCAAGCCGATCCATATCAAATTGAATATGACCATTTTCATCATAAAGATTAAGCATTGCATTCAGCGCATGATAATCAGTAATCTGCTCCGATTTCTGCGCTTGTCCTATACCAATTGTTTCCAAAATCTTTCCAATCCCTTTTTTACATAAATAACGTCTTCATCAGTTCCACGCAGTTCAAAACGATAAAGGCAAGGTACACAACATTTTTCAGCAATGATTTTACTTGCTAAATTATAATAACAACCAAAATTACGATTCCCACCACCAATGACACCACGAATTAATTTTCGGTTCTCAGCTTCATTAAGAAAATGGATAACGGCTTTCGGCACTGCTCCTCTTCCTTCACCATCTGCATATGTAGGAACAACCAGTACATAAGGTTCACCAACCAATACAGAAGGCTTTCTTTTATCAATTTTGAAGAGTCGTTGACCAAGTTGCGAGACAAAATGTTCTGTATTACCCGTTGCACTCGAATAATAAACAATAAGCCCCATTAAGCACAAAGACCACTAATCATATCTGGTCTAAAACCAGACCAATGATTTTCACCACAAACAACGACAGGAACCTGACGATACCCCAGAGATTGAACAAAACTGTATGCTTGTTCATCACAAGAAATATCAACAACACGATAATGAATGCCTTTTGCATCAAAAGCGCGGCGTGTAGCATCACATTGGACACAAGATGGTTTGCTATAAATAGTGATCGACATTTTCTTCAACTTTCACAATTCAAAACAATCAACCCTAAAAGGTCAATCTAATAATTTTATAAGTACTCAAGAATAACAAAAAACAGAAATTGTACGCAAAACATGTGGTTATTTTAAAATAGTACACAGCTTCCTGAACATAACAGAATTCCTCATCGAATAACTTCAAAGACTATGATGAGAATAAGCGATTATTCTATAACTTAAATGGCAAAGCCCCCCAGTTATAAAACAATCTTTTGCTTGCATTACAATTCCCTCCTGCTGTCTAAAAAACTAACGTTCTAAACTACCGTTTTTCAAGAGCTCTGTTTTACTCTTTTTCGGCAAAAATCAATTACAAAAACGAAAGGAATCCTTCCAAAAGAGATCCTTCAGCAAAAACACTGCTATGCCCTTGGTCAATAAACTCTTTACAATAATGGAAATAACTTAGATACCAAACGAAACACACTAACACCCTCTCTTGTGCTTATTTAGAATCACCAATCATTTTGATACTATATATAGTATATACTCTCTCTCTTTCGTCAAGGTGAATTCAATTATTATTTTTAATTTTCCACGATCTTCCCACTAAAATTTTCAGTCCTCAAAACTATGTAATAATATAACATTTTATTGACAAATGTTATATTATTACATAGTTTCCAAAATGATAAGCAACGATGGTAAAAATATGGATCTGCACTTCAATAAGACAACATTAGGCTATGGAAATAGAATAGCAATAAAGAACTTTTCAGCAAAGTTAAAAGCTGGTTCATTGGTTGCAATAACAGGTGATAATGGCGCTGGAAAATCGACACTGCTAAAAGCCATCGCCGGATTGATTAAACCTCTTAAGGGAAAAATTACAAAACCAAAAAAAAGCCGCATTGCTTATCTTTCTCAGCAATGTGATGTAGATCAAACATTTCCAATTGATGTGAAAACGCTTGTAAAAACAGGACTGTGGTCTTTTTGTGGATTATGGAAAAGCCAGCGCCCTTATGATTCTAAGATTCAAAATGCGCTTGAAATGGTTGGGCTTACAGAACTCGCACCCCGTTCGCTTGAAACATTATCAGGCGGGCAATTACAACGTGCTCTTTTTGCACGTATCATTGTGCAAGATGCCAATATTATTTTGCTTGATGAACCTTTCAATGGTGTAGATCATAATACCCAAAAAGACCTTCTTGCACTGATCACATACTGGCAAAAACAAGGACGCACAGTTCTCACAGCACTCCATAACCCTCTCATCGTGCAAGAATTTTTCCCCCAAATGATTCAAATTAATCAACAAGACGCCTTTTATGGAGAAACAACACAGTTTTTAAACAACACTATTCATCACGTTATGCCATCTCTCACATCCAATTCTTTTCCTATTAGCGCACAAAAACAAAATCTTCCCATCAATGATCCTCTCTTTCTTAGGTTATAAGACGTGTATGCATTTTTTCTTGCCCCCTTTGTTGATTTCCAATTTATGCAAAACGCCCTTATCGGTTCTATTTTCCTATCTATTAGCGCTTGTCCTGTTGGTGTATTTTTGATGCTCCGTGGAATGAGCTTGACAGGAGATGCTATCTCTCATGCCATTCTTCCTGGTGTTGCAACTGCTTTTCTGATTTGTGGATTTTCCCTCATATCTATGACACTTGGTGGCATCTTCGCTGGTATTATTGTTGCTTTAGCAACCATTTTAATTTCACGAAATAGCTTTCAGAAAGAAGATGCATCCATGACTGTCTTTTATCTTATTGCACTCGCGGCAGGTGTCATCATTATCTCACTAAAAGACTCAACAATTGAGCTGCTTCATCTCTTATTCGGATCGGTTCTTGCACTTGATGCACAAGCCCTCTGGTTAATCACTACTATAATGCTGATTACACTATGCAGCCTTTGTATTTTTTGGCGTGCACTCGTTTTAGAAAGCTTTGACCCCCTCTTTTTTAAATCACTCTCTCCATTAAGTAAATATATTCATATTTTATTGCTTGGACTTGTGGTGTTGAATCTGGTTGGAGGCTTTCAATCACTAGGAACATTACTTTCCGTTGGCATTATGATGATTCCAGCTATTACAGCCCGTTTTTGGTTTTCACGGCTAGGCCCTATTTGCGCGCTTTCCACTCTTTTTGGAATCATTTCTAGCGTATGTGGTCTCCTGCTTTCTTTTCATCTTTCACTTCCCTCCGGCCCTGCTATCATCATTGCCGCAGGATTTATTTATCTTTTTTCCTGCTTGATGAGTCCACGTGGCTTTATTGTAACATGGTTTCCCCACCTCTTTTATACCTCCTCACTTTAAGGAAAAAAATGTGCCTAAGTTTGCTCAAAAATTTGTTCTTCTTGGAGCTTTATTGCTTTCCCTTTCGCCATTTTCTGCTTCTGCAAACAATAAAATCAAAGTTGTTGCGAGCTTTTCTATTCTCGCAGATCTCGTAAAAAATGTAGGAGATAACCATATCTCTATGACCACTTTTGTAGGTCCCAATGCGAATACCCACACTTATGAACCTACCCCCCATGATGCTCAAGCTCTTAGAAATGCTCAAATTATTTTCATCAACGGACTTCATTTAGAAGGATTCATTGATCGCCTCATTACAGCAAGCGGTACAAAAGCACTTCTTGTCAAAGTTAGCGCTAACATTCCCTCCCTCAAAATGAAAAATCAAGAACATAATGCCCATCACCACCACAGCATTATTGATCCACACGCTTGGCAAACAATTCCCAATGTCAAAATCTATGTGAAAAATATCGCTGCTGCTTTTTGTAAAATCGATCCACAATCCTGCACCAGCTACAAAAAAAATGCCGAAACCTACATCCAAAAACTTAAAATAGCACAAGATACCCTGAAAACAAAAATTGCTACCATCCCTAAAGATAAACGTATCATTATCACATCTCATGACGCCTTTGGCTATTTTGCCAAAGAATATGGCTTTACTATCCTTGCCCCCCAAAGTGCTTCAACAGAAGCTGAAGCAACCGCAGCCGATGTTGCTAAACTTATCAAACAAATTAAAGCGAATAAAGCAGCTGCACTATTCGTTGAAAATATCTCTAATCCCCGTCTCATAAAACAGATTGCAAAAGAAACAGGTTTAAAAATTGGTGGAACACTTTATTCTGATGCATTGTCAAATAAAAATGGCCCCGCAGCAACTTATCTCGATATGATGGAACATAATGTGAATACCATCATTGATGCCATCACAAAACATTAAGATCTTCTACAAAAGAGATAAAAAAGCGTTCATAAAATCGTAAGTCTATGATTATGTTACTAATGATACCCAACAATCTATAATTGATAACATTGATATAAAATAAAGTTACTTTTACAGAGAAATTTATACTCAATAGATGCTAAGATAGATAAAGTAAGTGGATTTATTGCCTCATGGTGCCCAGATCGTCAACGGCATCATTCTATTTTCCAACGCTTCTTTTACAATAACTCTCGACACTTGAAACGATCCATAAAAAGCATTTGCGGTCTCTTTTTTAAAGTATTTTTATCTACCCAACTCCATTTATAACATGCAAGTAGAATGAGTGTATGAATAAAAACATCTTGAAGAAAAAATGCCTCTTATGAAGAGTCTCAACACAATAATTGTTGCAATGTTAGAGACTGGCAGAGAGTATGATGATGGCCCCAGCTTGCATTTTTATAAGCATAAAGATGGCGATACACAATGGAGTTTATGTTATACTACTCATAAACGACTGTGTGAAAAAATAGTTGGAATAACCTTGCAAAATATTTTTTAAAACAAGTGCGTGAATTGGCAACCTAAGAGCCTTCTTTTTAGGTATTTTGTTTTGTATGAGAGATGCAATTCTATTCAAAGAACGTAATAAAAAAATGTGTTCGGCAATGCGCAGTCTCCATTATGCAAGAGACATTGGCTCAGACGTTTTTGAAAGTCGCAATATTAAATTAAAAGATGATGCTGAAGATAGAAACTATTTTTATTTTTATCTTTATGCTTTCATATTCCCCTAAATTAAGCTGTCTCCTCATTTTAGAAATTACATAAGAAGATAAGCTTATTCCACTCTGATATACAAAAACTGAATACAGCACTGAACCGTCTTCATATTTTTGTCTCAAACATACTGCTGTATAAAGTTTAGGTTGATTTATAAGCAACAAAAAAGCACGCACTTTACAAGAAAGCAATATCATAAAACCATTAATAGACTGGCAATATATTGAAAAAATATACCAGCTTTCATAAAATGCTTTGTAAAACAATAAGATAACTATCTTTATCCCTGCTGATTCTTATAGCTGTTCGCACCAATCCCTTCTGTCATATTCATAAAGATCTGTTTAAGGATGGTCTATAGGCAATTTTTTAACTCAAGAATATAGAAAGATCGATGGGATGTTACAGATGTGTTTCATCTGCTTTTATCATTAAAAGTAATGAAAATTGTAAAACAAGCGCGCCTTCTATCTCTCAGTGATTTCTTTTGCAACTGATCGGATACCCTCGCTGAGAATTGCATAGTGATTTACATGAGAAAAAATAAACTTGCAGCATACGCGCGTAGGCTTCTCTCTAATTTATGTGATTGGTAGAAAAAACAAAAACTTCTTATAGGAGCTCTGAAACCATTTAAGATCATATGGCCAGCGGTAAAATAGAATATACCTATTCTCGTACAAACTATTTAGAACAGCGTCGTATTTTTGGATCAAATAGACTTCTTATGTTAGGGATCAAAGCTAAGATAGGGGGCGCATCCCCTCTCATCTGTGAATTATTGTTTCCCTCTATTTCTCTCATTTACTTTTTATAAGTTACATAAATTATTACATCAAGAAACATATGATAAAATATTGTTTTTTTTATGAAAAAATTATAAATTAGCAAAATATGGTTAATAAATGGTTATATTTTATATTAATATTTTTTATAATGAAAATAATTTTATTATGTTTGAGATTTGAAAATAATATTCTTCTCACAGACCGTGACAATGCACATTTTCTTCATATAAATGTTTTGACATTCTCAGCGCCATGGGACAATGGATCATTATCAAAACTTTTAAAATTTTGTTTTTAATCCCATCGGTTACAACCTTATTTTGTAAATGTAATCGAGAAAGTCGAAACGCAACATTATCATGACGCAACATAAAAGAAAGCCTTGTCACATCAATTAATGCTTACTTATTATTTGTGCGCTTTCCAGTGTTTTTGTTAAAAGTATGAAAATTCTGATGAGCGACAGTGAAACTTAGTTTTTGACCATAGTCGTATGTCAAGCGTTCTTTTATTTCAATCGTAAAGATGATATCATTCCAACGCGTTAAAACATGGCAACCTGTTCCAATAGGCTTGATAAGCTCAATTTTTGTGTGAAAGACAGGTCCTTTATCTGGATATTCGCCCAATAAGATTATTTCAGGTCTGAATGCTAAAAGATCAGTTTCTTTGCCATAAGAAAATGAATGCCCTAAATGTTGTTCTAAGACATGGCGATCAAGAAAATTCATAGGAGGAGAACCAATAAAATCAGCAACAAATGTTGTTGCTGGAGTGTCGTAAATTTCCATTGGTGTTCCAATTTGCTCGATAGCTCCTTTATTCAAAACGACTATTCTATCAGCTAATGTCATAGCTTCTAGTTGATCATGGGTAACATAAAGGCTAGTCGTTCCTAATGAACGCTGTAGTGTTTTTATTTCAATACACATTTGCGCCCGCAATTTTGCATCAAGATTTGAAAGAGGTTCATCAAAGAGAAAAACACGGGGTTGGCGTACAATCACACGCCCCATTGCAACACGCTGACGTTGTCCTCCTGATAATTGTCGTGGCTTACGATCAAGAAATGATTCTATCTCCAAAAGTTTTGCAGCATGTGCGATGCGTTTTTTAATTTCTTCTTTAGGAGTTTTACGATTTTTAAGACCATATTCTAAGTTTCCACGAACTGTCATATGGGGATAAAGAGCATAATTCTGAAAAACCATAGCAATATCACGATCAGCTGGTTCACGATCATTGATACATTCGTTATCAATACATAATTCACCTGAGGTAACTTGTTCAAGTCCTGCTATAATACGCAATAAGGTTGATTTTCCGCACCCTGAAGGACCGACAAGAACAAGAAGTTCTTTATCAGCAACAGTTAAGTTTAAATCATCAATGACCAGAATGCCGTTGTCATACCGTTTTTTTATATTTGATAACTGGATTATGGCCATAATTACTTCTCCGTTTCAATAAGGCCTTTGATAAAAAGCCGTTGCATGAAGATAACAACAAGAACAGGGGGAACCATGGCAACAACCGATACTGCCATGAGTATATTCCATTGAGGATCATGTTGAAGTGATTCGACAATAAGCTGTTTTAAAATAATAAGGATCGTTTGATGATTTTGATCCGTTGTGATGATAAGAGGCCAGAGATATTGTATCCATCCATAAATGAACATAATGATAAATAAAGCAGCGATATTGCTTTTACTAAGAGGAAGAAGAATATCCTTAAAAAATTTAACTGGGCCTGCACCATCAACACGTGCTGCCTCTAAGAGTTCATCTGGAACAGTCAAAAAAAACTGGCGAAATAAAAATGTAGCGGTTGCAGATGCAATAAGTGGAATAATCATTCCACTATAGGTGTCGATCATCCCCAATTTCGCAACAACCTCATAGGTTGGAAGAATACGAACTTCGACAGGGAGCATCAATGTAACAAAAATAAGAACAAAAGCAGTTTTTCGGAAAGGAAAACGCATATAAACAATTGCATAAGCAGATAAAAGTGAAATAATAATTTTCCCAATACTAATCCCAAGAGCCATAATGAGTGAATTCATTAAGAGTGGCCAGAGGTTGGGAAGACCGAGTTGTGCAAGGCCATCACCAAAGATTGTTTTATAATTTTCCAAAGCATATTTCCCAGGTAAAAGAGGAAGTGTTCCTGAGTTGAATGCTGCTGAACTATGGGTTGATGCAATGATAGCAACATAAACTGGAAAGCAAATAATGATAATGCCAACAATGAGAGTAATATGGGTTAGAAATTTCAAAATAGGGCGATTTTCAACCATAATTTACTTCCTAATATTGTACACGGCGCTCAATCCAGCGAAACTGAATAAAGGTTAAGACAATAACCATCAACATCAATATTGTTGATTGTGCTGCTGATGCACCGATTATTTGATTTCTAAAGCCATCGTCATATACTTTATAGACGAGGATGCTCGTTGCACGCGCAGGACCTCCAGAAGTTGTGTTATCAATAATACCAAAGGTGTCAAACATAACATAATTGACATTGACAATAAGAAGGAAAAACGTCGTTGGTGAAATTTGCGGGAAAACCACAGTCCAAAATCGTTTAAAGGGACCAGCACCATCAATGGCGGCTGCTTCTATTTGAGAACGCGGAACAGACTGAAGACCTGTAAGAAAAAAGAGAAAATTATAAGAAATTTGTTTCCAACTAGCCGCTATGACAATAAGAATCATTGCTTGAGTGCCATTAATACGATAATTCCATAGCACCCCTATTTTCTCGAGAAGAAAAGGGATAATTCCGATAGTGGGATGAAAGATAAACAGCCATAATATACCTGCCAATACTGGAGCAACAGCATAGGGCCAGAGCAAAAGCATTGTATAAGCCTTTTTTGCACGGATGACACGATCAACACAGACAGCTAAGAGAAGTGATATTGTCATTGAAGCGACAGTAACTGAGATGGAAAATACTGCGGTTGTAAGAAGTGATTGCAGATAAGTAGGATCAGAAAGAACGGTTAGATAATTTTCAAAACCAATAAAGGTTGTTGTAAAGCCAAAAGGGTCTTCACGCTCAAAAGATGATTTTATTGCTTGAGCAGCAGGCCAAAAGAAAAATAAAAAAGTCACAAGAAGCTGAGGAAAAAGCAGTCCGTAAGAAAGTAGACTATTTTTAAAATATGCATGTTTTTCTTGCATTCGTAGGGCTCTTTAAATGTAGAGACTTAAAAAAGATAAACAAAAAGAACTCAACTGTTTTTGTTGAGTCTTTAATGTTTAACAATAAAACGAGATTAATGATTAGATTTTTCAAATTCACGCAAGAGTTTATTTCCACGTTCAACGGTCTCATCTAAACCATCTTTCGGTGTTTTTGAACCACTAAGAACAGCTTCCAACTCTTGATCAAGAATGGCACGGATTTGTGGTAAATTACCAAATCTTATCCCTTTCGAGTTAACTGTTAGTGGATTAAGATTAATCTGTTTGATAGCTATATCCGCACCTGGCGTTTTTTCATAGAAATGTTGTTTTTTGCTCAATTCATAAGTCGCTTTTGTGGTTGGAAGATAACCTGTTTTCTGATGCCATTTTGCTTGGTTTTCAGTTTTTGAAAGAAATTTAAGAAAAGCGGCTGCCCCTGCATATTCCTTTGGGGTATGTCCCTTGAACGCCCAAATAGAAGCTCCACCAATAACTGAATTTTGTGGTGTCCCTTCTGCATCCTTATAATACGGTAGCATACCAACTCCCACATCAAACTGAGCTTCAGAAACAATTCCAGCATGTGATCCTGAAGATTGCATAAAAATTGCACAATTTTGTGCCATAAACATTGGTGTTGAATCCAATGCGCCCGCTGGACCACCATAACGGAAAATACCTTGATCAGACCACTTTTTCAGGTCAGACCACATACGCACTTGTAAAGGTCCATTAAATGTAAGTTCTGAATCAAGTCCTTTAAAACCATTCTCCTTGGTTCCAAAAGGAACATTATGCAACGCTGAAAAATTTTCTATACCAATCCATTGAGCGGCATAAGCCATTGTAAAACCGCAAGTTGCCGCTTTAGTCTCAAGAATTTTTTTGGAAAAGTCTTCTATATCTTGCCACGTTTTAGGAGGCTGTTCCGGATCAAGCCCCGCTTTTTTAAAGATATCTTTGTTATAATAAAGAATGGGAGTTGAAATATTGAATGGCATAGAGATGATACGTCCCTGTTCATCGGAGTAATAACCACTAATAGCAGGGAAATAATCTGTAGGATCAAATTCTTGTTTTGTATCAGCCATAAGTTGATAAAATGGATAGATTGCGCCTTTTGCAGCCATCATAGTTCCAGTACCAACATCATAAATTTGTGCAAGCACTGGCTGTTTCTTTCCACGAAATGCTGCAATGAGTGAAATCAATCCCTCTTCATATTCACCGCGAAATGAAGGAATAACTTTATACTCAGATTGGCTTGCATTAAAATCGTTAATGAGACTTTCAGTTTGCTTTCCTAATTCACCACTCATAGAATGCCAAAAGCTGATTTTTGTCTGCGCAACACTTGCTGTTATCCCCGCTGTAGACATTACGATAGCAACCGTGGCCGCTATGGAAAAATAAAAACGACTCATGGCTCACCCTTTCTGAAGTGATGGAATACAAACTACCCCTAAATCTATAGTATTACATATGAACATGCTATGACAGTTTTATTTCAGAAATATATTCTCTCATTTAAACAGGAACCACCAAAAGGTCAAATGAATTTGTTTAAATTTATTCGTTTTCTTTTATAAGCTTTCTTATGTATTAACGAGATATGCGTTTGTAACTATCTGAAAAAAGTGAGATGACTAAAATAAGCAAAGTCAATTGGTAAAAAGATATAGATCGCAAATTTCATTCAATGACTATTTTAATATATGGATTTACTTTTTTAAAAAGAATTGTTTATTCTTTTGTTATTTGTCTTATAACTTTCGACTTATAACTTTAACACGATGTTGCTACTGAATTTAACGAAGAGAAAAATAGAATTTTTCTTAAAACTAAGAAAATCATTTTGAAGCGCTTAATTGTCCCCTTTCCTGTAGTGAGATCACGCCCCTCACGCAAAACAAAATGACATTGTTTTATCAATTTTCATGTTGTTAAAAAATCTTTCAATACATCTACATTACATGATAGCTCCTATAAAATAAGCCATAAAGCCTCTCCATCAAATTATATAAGACTTTTTGTATGCCATCATTTTTATACTTCATAAAAGTACAAAACGACATCATCATATGCAACCCTAAGGCTTCAACAAGTCTTGCATTTGAAATACGTTAAATGAATATTTTTATTCTTTTCTCAATAATTTTTTATCCACACACCAACCCTGCTTGTAATGTGAAAACGAATGATTTGAAATAAGAAAATCTTACGTATTAAGTCCTCTTATTTGCATGAAGAAACCATTAATTATCATTATAAATCAATGTATTATTGTTATATATTAGATAATTTTTCTTCTTTCATTACACTAACTTTATGAGGATATATAGTTCCCTTTGTATTGATGTATTTTTACCTTTGTGCACGCAATTGCAATGCGAGATTGGGTTGATCTGTCGTAATATAATGTACAGGCATGTCAAGCCAATGTGATAACCGAGCTTTTCCATTAATTGTCCATACCCCTACAGTAAAACCAGCCTCAAGAGCTGATTCAATAAAGTCCTGTGAAACAATAGAGCCATCTAAACTTAGATCAGAATAACCTAATTGCTTCCATTCAGAAAAATGAAGGTACATATCACCTTCAAAATTATCAACACATGGACCAGATGGTATTCCCGCTTCAATAAAAGGACGAAGGATCAAAGGATCAAAACTAATTGCAGAAACCCGTTCTGATAAATTTCGGCTTTTTATTAGCGCAAGCGCTTTTTGGGATAATATTGTTTCACGCTCCACTTCACCACATGTCTTGATTTCAAGATGCAATGCGATATTCGTTGGTGCTAAAAGATCAAGCACCTCTTCTAATAAGGGAGGTGCTTCTTGGCTTCCTTTTACGCAGAGTTGTTTGCGTGTTTCATTATCAATGTCGTGGATATACCCATTTTTTCCAACCAATTGGTCTAGACGGAAGTCGTGAAAGACAACCACTTCACCACTTCTCAGCAAATGGACGTCGCACTCAACTTCATCAACACCTAACGCTATAGCATTATTAAATGCCGAAAGAGTATTTTCAGGATAAAGATGAGCTCCACCACGGTGTGCAACAATTTTTTTCTCAGACATGCAAAATTCCACACTTCTCAATTTTAAACGATATTAGCGTACAGATTGCCAGATAAAGGCTTATATCATATGAAAATACACAATCATTTTTAAATGATTTTTTCTACACTTTTCGAATATCAAACCCTCAGTCATATTTTATTCTTAAAAAGACTTATTCTTCATTTTAATTATTCCCATTCAATAGTACTAGGAGGCTTTGAGGTTACATCATATACAACACGATTAATCCCTCTAACTTCGTTAATAATACGTGCTGCCGTCTTACCTAAAAACGCCATATCATAGGGATAAAAATCAGCAGTCATTCCATCTACAGATGTGACGGCACGAAGAGCACAAACAAATTCATAAGTGCGACCATCCCCCATCACGCCAACAGTTTGAACAGGAAGAAGAACAGCAAAAGCTTGCCAAATTTCGTCATAAAGACCGGCTTTACGGATTTCCTCAAGATAGATAGCATCTGCTTCACGTAAAATTTCTAATTTTTCACGGGTCACAGTACCTGGACAGCGAATTGCAAGACCTGGACCTGGAAAGGGATGGCGACCAATAAACTGCTCTGGTAATCCTAACTCTCGCCCTAGCAAGCGAACCTCATCCTTAAAGAGCTCACGCAACGGTTCTACAAGTTGCATATTCATCTGTTCTGGCAGCCCACCCACATTATGATGGCTTTTAATGGTTACCGTTTTACCAATAGCAGACACACTCTCAATAACATCTGGATAAAGTGTTCCTTGTGCTAAAAACTCTGCACCTCCTATTTTTTTAGTTTCTTCTTCAAAAACTTCAATAAAAAGGCGACCAATCGTTTTGCGCTTTTTTTCTGGATCTGTCTCACCCTCTAAAGCATTAAGAAATATATCGGCAGCATTAACGTGAATAAGCTCTATATTATAATGATCACGAAAGAGCGTGAGAACTTCTTCAGCTTCATTCTTGCGCATCAGCCCATGGTCTACCAGAATGCATGTCAGTTGATCTCCTATGGCTTCATGAAGGAGTACCGCTACAACAGATGAATCTACCCCCCCTGAAAGACCACAAATCACACGACTTTTCCCAACTTTTTGTCGTATCGTAGCAATTGCCTGCTCACGATAAGAAGCCATTGACCAACCACCTTTAATAGCAGAGATTTTATGAATAAAGTTTTGCAAAAGTTTTGTACCATCTGGTGTATGGATAACTTCAGGATGAAACTGTACTGCATAAAAATGTCTTTTTTCATCAGCAATAGCCGCATAAGGAGCTCCGTTTGAGGTCCCTATGACACGAAAACCTTCTGGTAAAGCTGCCACACGGTCACCATGGCTCATCCATACTTGATAACGAGAACCTTTTTCCCACACTCCATCAAAAAGAGCACTCTCTTCTTGCACTTCTAAAAAAGCACGCCCAAATTCACGCTCATGTCCAGCTTCAACCTTTCCTCCAAGCTGAACACACATGACTTGTTCCCCATAGCAAATACCCAGAATCGGAATACCCGCCTCAAAAATTTCCATTGGAGCACGCGGAGAGCCCTCATCAATAACGGAATAAGGACTCCCTGATAAAATAATAGCTTTAGGATTTATGCGTCGCACAGCTTCTAAAGCCAATTGAAAAGGAGCAATTTCACAATATACCCCCATTGCTCGTACCCGTCGTGCAATAAGTTGTGTAACTTGTGAACCAAAGTCAATAATAAGAACAGTGTCTGGATGTGATATGCTCATAGAAAACCAATCAACAATTGTAAAAGAAAACTCATGAGAGTTATGATTCAATCTTTCTCTTTTCACAAGCCTGTTTTCTTAAGAAAAAGATTATTCTCGTAAAATTTATGATAAAAAATGCAAAAATATGGATCAATGTTTTTTTTGCAACACAGATAAAAAGAACCCATCTGTTTGTGTTGTGGCCGGCGACAAAGTAAGTCCATAATTTGAAAAAACTGGTTGCACAGGAGAAAAACTAAAATGTTTCTGCCAAAGCGCTGGCATATCTATTGGAGCAAAATGAGAATGTTGTTGAAGGAAACGGGAAATTTGTTCCTCATTTTCATCTGTAAAAAGAGAACAGGTAATATAGACTAGGCGCCCATTTGGCTTAAGATAAGCTATCGCTTCATTCAAAATAGCCCTCTGTTCTGTTTGGCGTTGTTTCACCTGTTCTAATGTTAAACGCCATTTCGCATCTGGACGACGACGCCATGTTCCTGTCCCACTACATGGTGCATCTAGTAGAACTCTATCCATCTGACCTGTTAATGGTTTTAATTCTTCTCTTTGCACTCGTGTTTGTACATTACGAACACCAGCGCGTCGAAGACGATCAAAAATAGGAGCCAAACGAGCTTTGTCCGAATCATAAGCATAAATTTGCCCACGATTGTTCATATCGGAAGCTAAAGCTAATGTTTTACCCCCAGCACCTGCGCAATAATCTAATACCTGCATGTTTTCTTGCGCTTCCACAAGGTGAGCAACAATTTGAGATCCTAAATCCTGTATTTCAAAGTGTCCTTTTTGAAAAGCTGGTTCCACTTGAACATTAGGATGACGGTTAAACTTTTCAATCGGTGCAATTCTTAAAGCTTGCCCAAACCATGGCAAAGATTTAAGTTTGGTTTTTGCTAATTCTTTCAACACCTTTTCTGGTGTTGCCTTTAGGTTATTTACCCGTAGGTCTAAAGAAGGACGCGTTGCTAACGCAGCCGCTTCAGTGATCCAATTATCACCAAATAAAGGACGCAGATGCGCTTGACACCATTGCGGAATATCACCACGAATATAGTCTGGAGCATCCACTAATTGCTGACCTTGCCACGATTTACGCTGTTTAGCTCCTAATAACTGCGGCGCAAACCGATCTTCTGCCAACTCACCGTCAATTTGCTCCAGCGTCATTTTTCCAGAATCTAATAAGGCACCAAAAACGATATCTCGGATATCATCACTCTCCATACGCCATTGTAAAGAATAGCGTCGTCTTAAAACATCATAAACGATTGTACCAATAGCTGCGCGATCACCTGCTCCAGCAAAACGATGAGAAAGACCCCAATCCTTTAAAGCTTCTCCTACTGGGCGATGCTTCATTTCTATCTCTTTGAGAACATCTATTGCTGCTTGCAAACGCCCACCTAATCGCATTCATTTCTCCCATTAAAATAATAAAATTTTAAATCATCTAAAAAAATAATATTATCTTCTTCTTGCCAATAAAACCTTCTCAAAGCCATTAAAAATTTACATTCAACATTAAAATGATCTGATCATACTTTTTATAAGATCCAATATTAGAGTATCTAGATTTTTCCTTTCATCTTCTGCCCATTCACTTTTTTATCCCTCTACCTCTTATACTAAAAGATACGCAGTTATCCATAAAGAACTTATTTCCGCCATGAATTACGAAAAAAATAAACTCTTTAAATAAAATTTATGAGGATTATCTGAATAACAGAAAAAATCAAATATCTCCCATCTTTTATGGCTATCCTTCTGAAAAAATAGAAAAAATCTTCTCATAAAATTAAGCAAGTTTATCTTACGTTCACCAAAAAATTAACTTTTTAGAAAATGCTTGGAACCACTATTTGGCATGACCGTTTTTACTCTACTGGCAACTGCCAGACAATTTAAAAGGAGAAAATAATGACTTATAATAATGAAAAAACAACTTCATCTAAAAGCCGTCATAACACAATGCCCTCAAACAACGGAAAGAAATCCGTCCAAAGTGATCAGACAAACACTCGCCAACGTGCGTCAAAGACAGGACGGAAGACTACAAAAAGTTAATTCTAATTTTATATAACTTATTTCATATAGTCTTAACAGAAAGAGTTAGAGTTTTGACCTCTAATTCTTTCCTTTTTGGGATTATTACACCAAATCACAAACAGAAAAAAGTGCAGTCTCTTTTTCTTGTTCTCGGAAGATTTTATATTTATGCGATATGACATTATGCTCTTATATCTTTAAACTGGCCCACGATAGTTGGGACTCTCCCGTGTAATAGAAACATCATGCGTATGACTTTCATGAAGTCCCGCATTCGTAATACGTACAAACGTTGCTTTTTCACGAAACTCTACGAGATCTTTTGCTCCAACATACCCCATTGAAGCACGGAGTCCACCAGCAAGCTGATGTAGAACTGATGCTATAGGACCTTTATACGCCACCTGCCCCTCCACACCTTCAGGAACCAACTTAAGTTCATCACGAACATCATCTTGAAAATAGCGATCTGCCGATCCTCGTGCCATAGCACCAACAGATCCCATACCACGATAGGCTTTAAAAGATCGACCTTGATAAAGATAAACTTCACCAGGACTTTCTTCTGTACCTGCTAAAAGAGATCCAATCATCGCTGCACAAGCCCCACCAGCTAAAGCTTTAGCAAAATCACCTGATGCTTTGATTCCACCATCTGCAATGATGGGAATGCCCGCTTTTTCAGCAACTTCTGCAGCATTCATAATGGCTGCCAGTTGAGGAACACCGACACCAGCAACAATACGCGTTGTGCAAATAGAGCCAGGACCAATACCAACTTTTACAGCATCTGCACCACTATCAATCAATGCCTGCGTTGCTTGAGCAGTCGCTACGTTCCCAGCAATAACAGCTGGAGAGGAAGCCATCTTTTTAATTCGTTCAACAGTTTCTAGCACATGTTGAGAATGTCCATGCGCTGTATCAATGACCAACACATCAACACCCGCGTCTATGAGGCGTTCAGCACGCTCAATCCCTCCATTCCCAACACTACTGGCCGCTGCAGCACGCAAGCGCCCTTGAGAATCTTTAGCAGCATTTGGATTTAATTTTGCTTTTTCAATATCCTTAACTGTTATCAGTCCGACACAACGATTTTGTTCATCCACAACTAATAATTTTTCAATACGATGATGATGTAAAAGATATTTTGCTTCATTAAGTTGGACATTTTCACGCACTGTGATCAAATTTTCATGCGTCATTAATTCATAAATTTTTTGTTTTGGATCCGATGCGAAACGGACATCTCTATTGGTCAAAATGCCAACAAGTCGTCCCGCTGTTTCACCTTTAACACTATTTTCAACAACCGGAATACCTGAAATGCCATGAGAGCGCATCAAAGATTTCGCTTCTTCAAGTGTTGCATCTGGTCCAATTGTGACTGGATTAACAACCATACCAGATTCAAACTTTTTTACTTGTCTGACTTCTTCTGCCTGCTCTGCAGGAGACATATTACGATGAATAACCCCAAGACCTCCAGCTTGAGCCATAGCAATTGCCAAACGCGATTCTGTTACCGTATCCATTGCAGCAGAAAGCAATGGCAAATTGAGCTTAATATCCGCTGCAATGCGCGTACTGAGATCCACTTGACTAGGCATAACAAGAGAATGACCGGGCTGTAAAAGTACATCATCAAAAGTCAGTGCCAATGCACCTGTCCCCGTTTCAACAATCTTTGCCATAGCAAAATTCCTTTTATAATAAAACACCGCAAGGAGCTTTAAAATACAACTGCGGTTCTCATACATTGTAGATTGGCAAAAAATTATGCCATGCTACAAACAAAATGAAAAGAAAAATAAATATTTTTTTAAGTGTGGTTTATAAAAATTTACAATTGTGATTCAATAGGTAACCAACTTATTATTTTTGCAAATGCGCGACGCCAAAAATTGCTTTCTGGCTCATGGTCAATGCTATATTTTTTTTCATTTTCAATAAAATCCCAATAAATACGATTATTATTACCAAGACGCAGATGATAGCTCATTTCCCCTGTGGTTTCTTCAGAAAACAACAAATCTAATCTTGCTGTAATGGGAGCACATTCAAAAAGAATGCCCATTTCTGTATTTAATGATGCTGATCTGGGATCAAAATTTAAAGATCCAATAAAAGCTGTTTTACGATCAATTAAAAAAGCTTTGGCATGTAAACTTGCCTTACTCGATCGAAACAACCGTAACCCATGGGTGTTGCCCTCCGCTTTTAATTCATAAAGCTTAACACCACTTTTCAACAACGCCTTACGATACGATACATAACCACCATGCACCAATGCTACATCAGTAGCTGCTAAAGAATTCGTCAGAATTTTGACATCAACACCCTTTGAAACCAAATTACTAAAATTCTGCGTTCCAACCTTACCAGGAACAAAATAAGGTGACGTAATCTGAACCGTTTTTTGGGCATTTCCAATAACCTTTGAAAGTGCCTTCATAAGCCAATTGCTTGCTTTTTTACGCAATGCTTTTTCTGGAGGGTCAGAAAGAACAACAACTTTGTCTGCTAAAAATAACCGCCTTCCTGTTTGAATAAAACAATCAAAATTAATGTGCTCTTTGACATAATCTAAATAAACTTTTGCAACCTTGGAATCCCGAAATTTTTGTAATTTATCCCTCCAATAGCTAAGATCACTTGCGCTTTTAGGAACAACCAAAGTATGAATTGGCAAAACAACAGCACTATTCCAAAAATCATCAAAAATACTTTCCACTTTTTTAACAGAGGGTCCGATTAACATCAAATCTAAATCTCGAAAATGGGATTCTTCACCAGCATCAAAATAAGAATCTGCAAGATTACGTCCTCCTACAAAAGCGATCCTACCATCAACAATAAAAGCTTTATTATGCATTCTACGTGTAACAGTAATCGCCCGTAATATAATCTCTAAACCACGGCGTAATCCACCTTTACGCGATCGTCCTGGATTAAACACTCTCACCTCGATATGAGGATGTTTATCTAGCGCAATATAAGCTGGATCACGTGCTTGAGCGTTAATATCATCCAAAAGAAGCCGTACCCGAACACCCCGATCCGCTGCCTTAACTATTTCACTTAATAATAGACGCCCTGTTAAATCATCATCCCAAATATAATACATCAGATCAAGGCTACGCCCAGCCTCTGCAGCTCCTATTGCACGAACACAAAACGCATCCAAATTGCTGATAATGAGGGAAAGGGCATCTTTATCAATCCCCAATCCATTTTCTTCCTCAGCTAATTGACTAATGATACGATCAAGCTTAGTTTCATCTTTCTGAATAGGTAGCGCATAAGAACATTGCCCCCTAGCATTTTTCATAAAACGCCCATAGGTGTAGATTGCCAACATAGATGCAATAAAAAAAAAGAGGACAAAACCAATAACAATATGTAAAAGAGTCAAAGAGGACAAACTTTCTATTTTAAGCTATCGCATCATCAGTAATGCAAACAATAATAACAATCACTTTATCTTAACCGTGTAGCAGATAAAATGCCACCTCTTGCTTAAGAGAGTATAAATTTAATATTGATGATACAAAAATTTTAGCGGTAGTATTTAAAAGTTTTTAAAAATGCCTCTCTGCTTTAATAAATGTAAACTCAACTAAAATTGTATAAACTGAAAAAGACGATTAAAATAGTTACATAAAATTTATATTTGATTTAAATCTACAAAATCATCCTCTATAGATAAATTTTACAATAAATGATTGTTTTCTTAAGCCCCCCCCCCACGGACTTTATCAAAATCCACTCTATTTTTTTTGAAACTCATACTTGTCATGAAGAGAGATTTGTTATGAATTTTACTTTCGTTCTTGATTTCTTATTGCTCGCAATTCTTCCATTTTTCTATAAAGTGTAGAGCGACCAATATGAAGGCGGCGCGCAATCTCACTCATATGTCCTTTATAATGTTTAACCGCTTTCTCGATAATATCATGTTCCATCTCTGCAAAAGTACGCACATGCCCATCAGTATTCAAAAATTTTATAGATTCTTGTTCATTATCTTCTTGCATATTATCCTCAATGATATTGGGAACATTCATTAATGGATTTCCCATTAATTGCGGAAAATCTCGAACAGTTAATAACGGTCCTTCACTGAGTAAAATCGCACGAAATAAAAAGTTTTCAAGCTCATTTCTATTGCCAGGCCAATCATACTGCATAAGCAAGGAAAGAGCAGATCCTGCTAGACCATGGACATGTGACCGCCCTGTTTCGGTGATAATGCGATCAATCAAACGTTGTGTGATCTCTGGAAAATCATCCCTTAATTCTCGTAAAGCAGGGACGCTAATAGACAAGTGAGAAAATTGTTCAAACAAACTATGCAAAAAAAAGTTCTCTTTAACCAAATCCTTTAAACGCGATGTTGAAATAGCAATGATCCGAAAAGGGAAAAACTCTCCTTTTGTATCCCTTTCCCTTTCTTTAAGGTAATGAGCAAACCGTTTTTGCTGTATGGGCTCAAGTCGATCAATATCACAAAGGCAAAGTGTCCCTTTTTCAAGAGAAGAAACCAATGGTAGGAATTCTTTAAACCACTGCTGATTTTCTTCTTCTGGATCAACGATGGCTGAACATTGAAAGCGAATAAAAACACCTTCTGAGAATAATCCCTCATGATGAATAATCCGAGCTAATGTCTCACGTCCTGTTCCAACTTCCCCCTCTATCAAAAGATTCTGTAAAGAAGTTGCTGCTTGTCTCGATTGTTCTAACACTACCTGCATAGCTCTACTTTTTATGCAAAGATCAGAAAACCGTAAATGATTCTCTTTTTTTCGCCGAATATCTCGAACTTCATGCTCCAAGGCAGAAATAAGAGCAAGAATATCCAAAGTAACCCTTACGCGTAATAATGTTACTGGGTGAATCCAATAATCAATAGCTCCGGCTGTTAAAGCTTTCTGGAGTAAATCCTGATTCTCTTGTTGTGCTATAACGACAATAGGAACAGAAACACCAGCAACTCTAATCATTTTAATCAAATCGCTCACACTCAAATCACTCATAACGACATCAAGGAGTGCAAGTACAATGTTTTTACGCCTGTGTAAAAGATCAATTGTACGGAGACCATTTTCTGCTTCAATGACACGATAACCAAAACCTCGTAGCATAGCAGAAAGTTCTATACGTCTTCCATAATCTTCACTCGCAACAAGAATGGGACCAACCATAATGTCAATAATCTCCTTTGAGACTACTCAGCAGCTTAATATAAAAATTGTTGTAAACCATAAGAAATATTTCACCTCTTGTGTTTCACTTACGAACTTCATCAAGCTGTTAATTAAATACAACATTAAGGCATTTTTTTCCATTTTTTTGCTTTTTCATTGATTTTCATCAAATTTTTCATATTGACTCATGGGGTAATTTAATAATGTTATAAAAACTAGAGAGCAAAATAATCTAAATAGAGTGCAATAAATGAAACATACCTATCATATTTTATGTCTTACAATTACCACCTTGCTGTTAAGTGCCTGTAGCTTTTCGCAATACTATAACTCAAATATGCCAACTGGAATTGATGGAAAATGGGTTGATGAGAATGGTATTATTTCTTCTTTCCATAATGGTGTTTTTGAAACACGTGCAGCAGATACAGAAGAAAAACTATCAGAAGGGGTATATAATTATCTCAATGCCCAAAATATAGAAATTGAAATACGCTCTATTCTCCGTGGAACAATTTCTAGAGTCAATTGTACAGTGTCATATGACACCACACAACTTCTCTGCACCTCACATACAGGAGCACAGTTTTTCCTTAAGCGAAAATCTTAGACAAAGTACAAGGGAAGCCTCTCTTAAGAACAGAGGAAGCACATACATTAAGCAGGAGGTGACCCTTTCTCCTCCTGATAGAAAATCTTCTCTAAAATACGCAAAGAAACTGATATAATCTTTACTTTGAAAATTTTATAAACATTATGAAATGCGTAAAATAATCATTTTCTTCCACAAAATATCAGTAAAGCCACCTTACAATAAAATTATTACTTTGTATCATTCAATCTATTTTAACCTAAATAACATTTTATTTGATAGGGAACTTTAATCTAAGCAGCGCCAATGCGCAAAAGATCATGAAAATGAACAATTCCTATCGGTTTTTTATCTTCAACCACGAAAAATGCACCAATATGATGATCATTAATAAAAGCTGTTGCTGCACCAACAAGTGTATTTGGTTTTACAACTTTAGGAGCTTTGGTCATCACCTCGTCAACATTAAATTTTGATAAATTAAAATGAATGTTACGTGCAAGATCGCCATCAGTTACAATTCCGATTAGTTCACCTTCTTGATTCACAACACCAACACAACCAAAATGCTTTTCCACCAAAACATTCATCGCTTCAGTCATAGATGCTCCCTGCATAACCAAAGGAATATTATCACCCTCATGCATAATATCACACACGTATTTAAGGCTTGCACCAAGAGAACCACCAGGATGATATATTTTGAAATCCGTTGCAGTAAAACCACGCATTTCTAAAAGAGCAACCGCTAATGCATCTCCCATTGCCAATTGCATAATTGTTGAAGTGGTAGGAGCTAAACCATGGGGACAAGCCTCTTCTATCTTTGGTAATAATAAAACAATATCAGCTTGTCGTCCTAATACAGAGTACTCACTTGATGTCATCGCAATAAGGGGGATACGAAAACGCGCCGCATAACTCATAATACCACTTAACTCTTGAGTTTCACCAGACCATGATAAAGCAAGAATAACATTATCAGATCCAATCATACCAAGATCACCATGGTTGGCTTCTGCAGCGTGAACAAAAAAGGCGGGCGTTCCAGTTGAAGCTAAGGTTGCTGCAATTTTTGTCCCTATATGACCACTTTTCCCAAGACCAGTAATGACCACATGTCCACGAGCATTTCTAATAGTTTGAACAGCCGCTTCAACAGAAGAAGAAAGGGTTCCCAGAAGAGATTTTTCAAGAGCTTCAAGCCCCTGCTTTTCACTGGTAAGTGTTTTAAGTGCTGATGCAACTGCACCTTGCAAAGCCATATGAGGAGACGGTATTATCATAATCAAATTCGATCAATGAAATTAAATGAGAGATCTATATCATTTCTCAATATTAATGGTTTCCAGTAAATTTTTCAATGAGGCAGAAACATGGCTGTGCATATCAGCGCGTGCCAAAGAAAATGCAACGTTGGCTTCAATGAAACCAGCTTTAGAACCGCAATCAAAAGTGCGCCCTTCTACTTGCAAACCCCAAAAATCTTGCTCATTTGAAAGCCGTATCATAGCATCTGTTAATTGAATTTCATTTCCTGTTCCTCGTTCTTGAGTGGAAAGAATATTAAAAATTTCTGGCTGCAAAATATAACGTCCATTGATGTACAAATTTGATGGTGCCGTTCCTAACACTGGTTTCTCTACCATTTTTGTGATTTTAAAACCATTTGCAATCTGTTTACCTTTGCCAACTATACCGTATTTATGTGCTTCTTCAAGATCGCATTCCTGAACAGCAATAATATTTCCCCCACCCACCTTTTCATAAAGACTAATCATCTCAGAAAGACATCCCTTTTTGGCTTGAATCAGCATATCGGGTAATAACAAAGCAAAAGGTTCCCCTGCAACTAATTCACGTGCACACCAAAGAGCATGCCCTAATCCCAAAGGTTGCTGTTGCCGAGTAAAAGAAGTTGACCCTGGTAATGGCTGTAAACGGTATAAATGTGCAAGATCTTCTTTCTTTCCACATTCAGCCAGTGTCGTGTATAATTCAACTTGCGCATCAAAATAATCCTCAATGACTGCTTTGTTACGTCCAGTCACAAAAATAAAATGCTCAATACCAGCCTCCCTCGCCTCATCCACAACATATTGAATAACAGGTTTATCAACAACTGTTAGCATTTCCTTAGGAATTGTTTTTGTCGCAGGAAGAAAACGCGTACCAAGACCTGCTACTGGAAATACAGCTTTCCGGATTTTACGCACACTCACCCTCCTCGATGAATTCATATATTTTTTGTTTTATTTAACATATGTTTTTACGAAATGGTAAAAAAGATATCTTATTGTTTTGATTATCATTATAATGGACAATCAAAAATGTAAAAGAGAATATGAGAATTTATTGCAAGTATTAAAACGAATTATTTATTTCAGTTTTCTCCTCTTCTTGATCATATTATCGATTAAACTAAATACAAAATAAAGTTATTGCAATAAAGTTATTGCACATCTAATAAATTGAATATTAATGGGGATTTCAAAATGCAAAAAACAGAATTGAAGACTTTCTCTTTTTTAGAGAAGTCAATAACTTGGAGAATTCTTCTCACTGGCTCTGCCGTTATTTTTTCTGCTTTTTTAATGTTTTTTGTATCCCTTTCATATGCGGATAGCGGATTTAAACACTGGATTAAAGAATTTAAAAAAATAGCTATTGCTCACAATATTACCTCTTCTACGTTTCATATGGCATTTAAAGGTGTTAATGCTATTGATCCAAAAGTTCTAAAAAGCGCCGCATACCAACCGGAATTTGTTGCTCCTTCATGGAACTATTTCGATAATCGTGTCCATGATATTGCAATTGTAGAAGGACGGCGCCAAACTCAAAAATGGAACAAATGGCTTCTTCAAATTGAAAAACGTTTTGGTGTTGACCGCAATATTCTGCTTGCTATTTGGTCAATGGAAAGCAACTATGGGAAAGTTTTAGCCAATAAAAGTGTAATGCGTGATACCATTCGCTCTCTTGCAACTCTAGCTTATGCTGATAAAAAACGTGCAAAATATGCATATACACAACTGATTGCTGCTATGAAAATTCTACAAAGTGGCGAAATTAAACGCTCTCAACTCACTGGATCTTGGGCTGGTGCATTGGGGCATACACAATTTATTCCAAGCAGTTATCTCGCCTATGCAGTTGATATGGACCAAGATGGACGGCGTGATATCTGGAACTCTGTTCCAGATGCTCTGGCTACTGCTGCTAACCTTCTCCACAAAAATGGCTGGCAACCTAATCTTATTTGGGGAGTAGAGGTAAAAGTGCCGCAGGGGAAAAACCTTCCTGTAGGGTGGTATTCCTTTGAACAATGGAAAAAATTAGGTGTAAAACACGCAAATGGGCATCCTCTTCCTACATTAACTGAACAAGCAATATTAAAATATCCAGATGGAGCAAAAGGACCTATATTTTTAGTCACAAAAAACTTCTTTGTTCTGAAACATTATAATAATGCAGATCGTTATGCGTTTGCTGTTGCTCTTCTTGCTGATCGCATCGCTGGGTATCCTGGATTGGTGCATGATTGGCAAAGACCTTTTCGACCTCTTACTTTCCAAGAATGCAAAGAACTGCAATCTCGCTTAATAGCACTGGGCTATTATAAAGGGAATATTGATGGAAAAATCGGAACAGCCTCTCGCAAAGCAATTAAAGCCTTTCAACTACGTCACGGTCTAAAAGCAAATGGATATCCATCATCTCAAGTGCTTTTTCTCCTTCGCAAACAATAATGGAGACTTGGATTTTGTCTTCTGTTCGCCTGATATACTTGACATTATTGCTATTTTCACTTTCCATTGTGGGGATCATACAGCCATCCCCAAGTAAAGCAACGAACTTCTTCAAATGGTTATCACAACATAACAAACAGACGCAACAACCACCGCAAATTATCGAACAAAAAATAGACAAGCCGCAAAAAAAGATCGTAACCCCAAAAAACATACAAAAGCTAAAAAATGAGAATGCAAAGCGCATTCTTGTCATAGGGGATTTTACAGCTTCTGCTGTTGCCGATGCACTTAAGAAGTTTTTTATAAATAACAGCGATATCGTTATCATGAACAACACAATGCCAGCTTCCGGTTTAGTTCGAACGGATTATTATTCTTGGCAAAGTAATATTTCTAAACTCATTGATCAAAATAACCCCGATGTTATTATCATGATGATCGGTGCAAATGATAATCAACCAATCACAGACCCTTATAGCACAATTAACACAGATCAATCAGAATGGATGCACATCTACAAACAAAGAATTATCGAAATTGCTGAAAGTCTTCATGCCTCTAGAAAATCATGGCTATGGATAAGTCAACCTGCCTTTAGAAATGACCTTTTGACACAAAAAATGAAAATTTTTAATGCGCTCTATAAACAAGAAACAGAAAAAGCAGGAGGATATTTCCTCGATATCTGGAGCGGCTTTAGTGATGAAGAAGGAAATTTTTCTTTTTCAGGCTATGATATTAATGGAAAAATAACCAAATTACGCACCAATAATGGCATGCATTTCACCTCTGAAGGAAAGAAAAAACTTGCCTCTTATTTAGAAAAACCATTGAAAAATATTTTAAATTTTTATGCCTTTTCTCATGAAAATCCTTACTCAACCGATCAAGCTATTCAAAAACTTATACAAGAATCAGAGAATAAAGAGCGGAGTAATATTATGCGTCAGCCTCCAATGAGCCTCGATGATATGGCACAACAAAACACTCACCTTTTAGGCAAAAGAAAGTCAAGTTTTATAAAAAAATCATGGTTTCCACCAAATGGGCATCAAAAAGATCGAGCTGATAATTTTTCTTTCCCATAATGTCTCTTTAAAATACAAAATCTAATTTTCTCCATAAACAAGCGAATAAGATAAAAAACTCTGTTTACAGAGCTATAATGAAGAGAAAATTTGCATAAATCACAACTGCATTTTTCGAATAATATGAAAACGGCATGGTATTAACCATACCGTTATATCTTATAGTCCACGTTTGTTAATCATTGCCTCTGGTAAAGGCATCCGTCCCCGAAAAGCTTTATAAAGCTCCTCTGGATCACGGCTTCCCCCAGCAGAGTAAATAAAACGTTTCAACTTATCAGCAAGCTCTGAATTAAAAACATCTCCCGTTTCTTCAAAAGCCTGAAAAGCATCAGCATCAAGGACTTCCGACCACATATAAGAATAGTAACCAGCGGCGTAACCATCACCTGAAAATATATGCGTAAAATGTGGAGGACGATGGCGCATAATAATTGTATCAGGCATTTGCAGCTTTTCTAATTCTTGGCGTTCAAACACTGTTGGATCAGTTACCTTTTGTCCTTTATGAAAAGCCATATCTACAAGAGCTGATGAAGTAAATTCAACTGCAGCAAAGCCAGCATTAAATGTCTGTGCTGACAAAACCTTATCCATTAATGCTTGCGGCATAGGATGTCCTGTTTTTGCATGCGTAGCATAAGTTTGTAAAATCTCTGGTACAGTTAACCAGTGTTCGTAAAGTTGAGAAGGCAGCTCAACAAAATCACGCGAAACCGATGTTCCCGATACAGATGGCCATGTAACATCAGAAAGCAAACCATGCAATGCGTGCCCAAATTCGTGGAAAAGCGTACGCGCATCATCAAGTGATAAAAGAGCAACCTCCCCTTTGGGTGGTTTAGCAAAATTACAAACATTGTAGATAATAGGCTTTTGTCCGCCATCCAATTTATATTGTGATTGCAAACTACTCATCCACGCACCGGACCGTTTTGAAGAACGTGCAAAATAATCACCAATGAAATGCCCAAGCAGACTTCCATCAAACTTTTTTACTTCCCACAAACGTGCATCAGGATGCCAAAGTGCAACAGCGTTTTTTTCTTCAAATGTAATGCCAAAGAGTTTTTCTGCTACCCCAAAAGCCGCTTTAATCATACGATCAAGCTGAAAATAATATTTAATCTCAGCGCTATCGAAAGAAAGTTTTTCAGTACGAAGTTTTTCAGCATAATAACGCCAATCCCAAGCAGCTAAAGATTCATTGCTGCCCTGATTGTTGGCAAAATTTTGTAATTCAATTTGCTCAGTAGAAGCCTTCGCTCTTGCGCGCTCCCATACAGGCATAAGCAAATCCATAACGGAATCAACACTTTTAGCCATGGTATTATCGAGTTTCAAATCTGCGAAAGATTTATATCCTAATAATTTAGCCTGCTCATCTCTAAGCTCAACAATCTCTACAATAATTGTTTTATTATCATTCTTGTTATTATTTTCACCACGTTTAGCCCAAGCTTGGAATGCAACCTCACGCAAATCACGACGATCAGAGAATTTTAAAAAAGGTTCAACAATCGAACGTGCTAGTGTTAATGCATACGCTTCTTCATTACCTCTTTCACACGCAATTTCCTTCATTGAATCAATGATATCTTGCGGTAAACCAGATAAGTCGGTTTGTTTTAAAAACAGAATCCATTCAGCTTCATCATTTAAGACATTTTGTCCAAAAGTAGCATTTAAAAAAGCAAGTCTTTCATTAATTTCCAAAAGCCGTTTCTTAGCTTTTTCATCGAGTTGTGCCCCATGACAAACGAACTTTTTCCACCATAATTCAAGAACACGTGTTGTTTCACTCTCAAATATACCCAGCTGCGACTGTTTATAAAGCACATCTATTTTCGCAAATATCCGTGCATCCATCATCATTTTTGAAGAATAACGAGAAAGCTTTACAACAAACTCTTGCTCTAGCTTTTGAATTAATACATTCGTATGAGCACTGGTGCGCAAGAAAAATATTGAACAGACACGATCAAGCGCTTTGCCACAAAGCTCAAAAGGCTGCAAAAAATTCTCAAGCGTTGGTGGTTCTTGCACCATCGCAATCGCCTCTAGTTCTTCTTCGGTTTCTTTAAGTGCCTGTTCAAAAGCGGGTTTAAAATCTTCATCACTTATAGAAGAAAAATCAGGAAGACCTGAAAATCCCTTCCAGTCCAGCACTGCTGCTTTTGTCATAATACTTTATGTCTCCATTATAAATTTAAGCTGTAACAATTATCTTTACGACACAAATTGATAATATACTAAAACTATTTCGTGAGTTTCAAAACGACCTTTCCAAACGCTATTGAATAAAAAACCTAGAAATCGTAAAATTCTTTCATTTCAAAACATATTATATTGGAGAAATAAAGATTATTCGCTCACACTTCACAATAGAATTGCATATTAAAAAAACACTTGAAGAAAGGCATAATCTCCACTCTTCACAAAATATTGCTGTAGATTCTTTTGAAAATCACAAAACTACATTAAAGAAATGATGGTAAAAATCAGAACTGATTTTTACATTTATGCTTTTATATTATCCTCAAATTAAGCTGTATTCTCGTTTTAGCGATTCAGAAACTTGTTTATAACTTATAATTCACCCTTGACTTTACTCAAAATATTAACAATTGGGAATATAGCTGGGGAGTTTTTTAAATCTTCCATAAACTTTTTGTTATTATCTCATCTATTATCTAGATTTACAACTCTCCAACTCTTCAGGAGGTACTTTATCATGACTGAAATCAAAACGACCTTCGACTTCAAAAATTTTTCTCCTGAAGCTCTCGCTGAAAAGTTAAAAAATCAGCATTTTGCAGACTCTATTGATATCATCAATGACCTCGATATCATGGAACGTGTAACCATTCTTAGTCTTCTGCCTCTTGATTATGTTATCGAACTTTTTGATAAACCAGAGCTTGAACAACCTGCTTCCATCCTAGAACTTCTCCCTATAAATCGTGCTGTTGAAATTCTTGATGGCATGTCTGCCGATGCTGCTGCAGACGTCTTTCAAGAAATGGATAAAGAAACCCGCACACGACTTTATGCCTTGCTTAAGCCCTTAACGCGCGCTGAACTTAAAAAACTCACCAGTTATCCTGATCATACAGCAGGGGCACTGATGACAACAGAATTTATAGCCGTTCCTTCAAACTGGACTATACAAAAAACTTTGGATCACATTCGTGAGGTCGAGCGAACACGTGAAACCGTTTATACCAGCTATGTAATTGACCCTAAAACAGGTATTCTTCTCAAAGCTGTTTCACTGCGTAACCTTATTCTTGCCTCACCTGATGAACAAATTCTTAATGTCCCTACCCATGACTCGCCCATTACAATATCGCCCTTCACACATCATGAAGATATCGCACGCCTTTTCCAGCGCCATGATCTTCTCTCTGTGCCTGTAGTTGATGAAAGTAACCATGTCATTGGCATTGTAACCGTCGATGACGTACTTGATACTATGGTTGATGAGATGAATGAAGATGCCTATAAATTTGGAGGTATGGAAGCGCTTAATAAGCCCTATATGCAAATTAAGTTCCCTGAAATGATGAAAAAACGTGGCGGATGGCTCGCTTTACTCTTTGTCGGTGAAATGCTGACAGCAAGTGCTATGCAACATTTCGAAACAGAACTCGAAAAAGCGATTATTCTTACACTGTTCATACCTCTCATTATGAGCTCAGGAGGAAATTCCGGCTCACAGGCTACATCCCTTATTATCCGTGCATTGGCTTTACGTGAACTCACGTTGAAAGACTGGTGGAAAGTGTTCATTCGTGAAATTCCAACAGGACTATCTCTTGGTCTCTTACTTGGAATTATTGGCATTACGCGCATTGCTCTCTGGCAAAAATTCGGTATCTACGACTATGGGCAACATTGGATTGCTGTTTCGACAACAGTAGGTACAGCTTTAGTCGGAATCGTTACCTTTGGTTCTCTTTCTGGATCTATGCTGCCTTTTATTCTTAAAGGCTTAAAATTTGATCCAGCAAGTGCTTCTGCTCCTTTTGTGGCAACTTTAGTAGATGTCATGGGCATTATAATCTATTTTTCTGTAGCTTCCATCATTTTGTCAGGAACTCTTCTTTAAACATGTAAAGTAAAAACTCTTTCTTCTGGAAAGACTTTGTCATGTAACCTAAGATCTTTCCAGAAGAGAATAAGCTCCATTAATTTATTTTCTAGCGCACCGCTCCGTAGACAATTTATTATTTTTATTGAATAACAGCTCCGAATATCGTAAATTTGCCTCATCATAAAGCTTTTCATATTAAATGAATTAAAGTTATCTTCTTGCTTGTCACAAACGGGATTGGTGTATAGCTAAAAACTATTCAAGAAAAAATAAATACTTCTTATATCCTCTCTCTCTCGTATCAAAAACTGTTGCAATATTGATAGCTGAGAAAGAATAATAATGATATGCACAATAGGCTTTATATTTCTTCACAACGGTGTTGATAGTATACTATTCGCGTATATTATATCATTTATGAGCCCTATCATGAAATGGATGTAGTATATGTTCAAAAATCTCTCTTAAGTACATAAATATGCAACAACAGGTCTATTCTGTTTAAAGCGTTCTGTTTGGCATGAAAAGCATACTCCTATTAGAGAATGCGATTAACAAAAGTGTGAGGCAATGCACTATCCCCATGGTTTATATTGCTTAGATGCTTTTGAAAGCATAAATTTGGCTTAACGGCAAAGATAAGAATTTTCTTTTGATGCCTTCATATTCTTTCTAAATAAGACTGTATTCCGGTTTCATAAATAAAACAGATATAACTCTTGCCCCAATCTGGCATACAAAATCTAAAATCTTATAAAATGCTTAATCGTCTCAATATTTACCTCAAATACACGCTAGCATTAAATCTGGATTTTGATTGACAAGTTATAGAATAAGAAAAAGCTTTGTTAGAATAAAAATATCCGTACAGTCGTCAATAAATTGGCTATGGATTAAGAGATATTCCGGATTTTTATCAGTCTCTTTGCAAAACAACAACAATAATAATACAGCTAGCTTTATACTTATTTATTCTTACAAGCGTTCATATAAATTCCTTACATCATATTGATAAAAATCAAATTGACGGTGATTTTTATGGACAATTTTAGCTCGAGAATAGAACATCCGTACTATAAAAGAAGCTCCAGCAATTGAAGCTTAATAGAGCCTTAAAGACTTGGATGAATAGTTTTACCATAAAAATATTACCTCCATCTTCCAAAATTATAAAAAAACATGTAAAAGGTTTTATAATAGTCAGGCAAGGAATGTAAAGACTTTGCCTCAAATGAAATTTCATTAAACGAAAAGAAGAAAATTTATGCAATTGCGTAACATTGCCATCATTGCCCACGTTGACCATGGGAAAACAACGCTTGTAGACGGGCTTCTCAAGCAATCAGGAAACTTCCGTGATAATCAGCGTACAAGCGAACGTATGATGGATTCAAACGATATTGAAAAAGAACGTGGAATTACAATCCTAGCGAAAGTGACATCTGTTGTTTGGAAAGATACTCGAATTAATATTGTTGATACACCAGGACATGCCGACTTTGGTGGAGAAGTTGAACGCATTCTAAATATGGTTGATGGAGCCATTGTACTTGTTGATGCTGCTGAAGGACCAATGCCACAAACAAAATTTGTCGTTGGCAAAGCATTGAAAGTGGGGTTGCGCCCTATTGTTGCTATTAATAAAATTGACCGGCCTGATGCACGCGTTGATGAAGTCATTAATGAGGTTTTTGACCTTTTCGCTGCTCTTGATGCAACCGATGAACAGCTTGATTTTCCTATTCTTTATGGATCTGGACGCGATGGATGGATGGCTGAAGCCCCCGAGGGACCAAAAGATCAGGGATTAGGTCCTTTATTTGATCTTGTGACGCAGCATGTCCCTTCTCCTAGTGTAGCAGAAGGACCGTTTCGCATGATTGGAACTATTCTTGAAGCGGATCCGTTTTTGGGACGAATTATTACAGGGCGGATTCATTCTGGCTCTCTAAAACCCAACCAAAATGTCAAGGTTCTTGGACAAGATGGAAAACTTTTAGAAACTGGGCGTATTTCAAAGATTTTAGCATTTCGTGGCTTAGAACGGCAACCTATTGAAGAAGGAAGTGCTGGTGATATTGTTGCGATTGCAGGTCTACAAAAAGGTACCGTTGCTGATACTTTCTGTGATCCTACTGTTAATGAACCCCTTACTGCCCAACCAATTGATCCTCCTACTGTTACTATGAGTTTTCTCGTCAACGATAGTCCCCTTGCTGGAACTGAAGGCGATAAAGTAACAAGTCGTGTCATTCGTGACAGATTGTTAAAAGAGGCAGAAGGCAACGTCGCTCTTAAAATTGAAGAATCAGCCGATAAAGATTCTTTCTACGTTTCAGGACGAGGAGAATTACAGCTTGCAGTTCTCATTGAAAATATGCGCCGTGAAGGATTTGAGCTTAGTGTTTCACGCCCACGTGTTGTTATGCAAAAAGATGAAAATGGAATAACTCTTGAACCAGTTGAAGAAGTTGTTATCGATGTTGATGAAGAATATTCCGGTACTGTTGTACAAAAAATGTCGGAACGTAAGGGCGAAATGGTGGAATTACGCCCTTCTGGGGGAAATCGTGTCCGACTTGTTTTTTATGCGCCAACCAGAGGACTCATTGGTTATCAATCTGAACTTTTAACGGACACACGTGGTACAGCAATTATGAATCGCCTTTTCCATGCTTATGAACCTTATAAAGGAGACATTGCTGGTCGTGTTAATGGTGTTATGATTTCAAATGACAATGGTGAATCTGTCGCTTATGCTCTTTTTAATCTTGAAGATCGTGGACCTATGATCATCGATGCGGGTGTGAAAGTCTATCAAGGTATGATTATTGGCATCCACTCACGAGATAATGACTTAGAAGTTAATGTGTTAAAAGGAAAAAAACTCACCAATATGCGCGCTTCCGGAAAAGATGAAGCCGTAAAGCTAACGCCTCCCATTAAAATGACATTAGAACGTGCCTTATCGTGGATACAAGATGATGAGCTTGTGGAAGTAACCCCTAAAAATATTCGTCTCCGCAAACTCTATCTTGATCCTAATGAACGTAAACGTTTTGAAAAAACACGTGCATCAATTTTAAGCTAATTTCATAATCTCTTTGGTAAAATATTTAATTGTATTGAGCCTCACTATATCCCAGAAAGGATGTCTCTATGAATATTAAAGAAATACCCGTAGGCAAGAATCCACCAGAAGATATTAACGTTATTGTGGAAGTCTCTCTTGGTGGTCAACCAATAAAATATGAAATGGATAAAAAGTCGGGCGCATTATTTGTTGACCGTTTTCTTCATACATCAATGGTTTATCCTGGAAATTACGGTTTTGTCCCTCATACGCTTTCAGATGATGGTGATCCTATTGATGTCCTTATCTGTAATACCCGTCCACTTATCCCTGGTTGTGTTATCAATGTTCGCCCCATAGGAGCTCTGATGATGGAAGATGATGGTGGTAAAGATGAAAAAATTATTGCCATTCCCACTCCAAAATTAACAAAACGCTATATCAATATTCATGACTATACAGATCTGCCCGAGATTACACTCAAACAAATTGAACATTTCTTCAAGCATTACAAAGATCTGGAACCTGGGAAATGGGCCAAAATTGAAGGATGGCGTGATAAAAACTTTGCTTATGAATTAATTAAGCAGGCTGTTGAGCGCAATAAAAAAATATAACGATTTTAATAAAATAAAGCCTGTTTTTTTAATAAGCTTTATTATTTATTTTTTCTACGAGATACAATCTCTAAAGGATTGCCATATCTGCTTTAGCTCTTCTAAATGTGTTGAAAAGTAAAGTTGTTTGTATCGAGATATTGTGCCGTTTTTCAGAGAAATAGAAGAAGATGGTATTCTCCACTGCTTCGCAAGAAATTTAATGAGAGCTTTATTCGCTTTTCCATCTTCAGGAACAGCACGAAGGCGTATAACCAGATATTGTTTTTCACCATCCCTACATTCAACCCCTATTATTTTGTCAACGGATGATTTGGGAATGAGATATACAAACAAAATCAAGTTATTTTTATCAACTTGATAAAACATGTATTCGCCTCAAGTAATATTTCTATAAATACATGTTTGCGTAAACGCGCCACATGAAAGTACGAATAAAATAAATAATAATAAACACTACAATAGGTGAAATATCAATTGTTCCAAAATTTGGTAAAATTTGCCGGACACGGCTTAGAACAGGATTTGTAAGACGATTTAGAAAGCTTCCTATCAAAATAACAAAGCGATTGCGCGAATTTATGATATTAAAGACATAAAGCCAAGAAAAAATGACACTAGCGATTAAAATATCAATATAAATATCAAAAATCAAATCAATCGTTCGAAGCAATGCATAAATCATGCGTCATCCCTTTCAATCAAGGAAACAGAAGAGCGTATAGAAAACCTTCATTAAAGTAGGTTTGTGTACCAAAAAATGGTTTTATACTTCAATACTCTTTTTTCTTGAATAAAAACCAGACATCTAAATTCTTCATCTCTCTATTTAATGACGATGCAGCTAGAAAACAAATATCAAAATTAAAAATAGTACATGAAAATAGAAGAAACAGCAAAAAATTTGAATATCCCTTATAGGATTAATCTTAAATCTCATCGTTTTAATTATTAATATATAAAAAACAAACTAACTAAAAACGGCCTTTTAAAGGCCGCTTTTATTTTATTTTTAAAATTATTTCTGCAAAGCAGTCAAACGGTTAAGAGCACTGCTAAAACCATTGAGCTGAACAAATAAATCATTTAAAGCTGGTTCACCTGTAGCAGCAATTGTCATTGCCAACTTTAACTGTTTTCCAGAACGTAAAGCTGCTACGTGATTTTTGTCAAAAACGACAGGAACCATGCAACCTGCTGGTACACAAGTCCGAATACCAGTTTCGATAACAGCTTTTCCCTCATCAACTTGTAAACGAACAGGCTTAGAAACCAAAATACCAAAAGGAACTGTTAAATTACCAGATACAACACCCTCAGCATTGAGAATAAGGCTCATAGCCACAACAACACGCCCCTGCTCATTCACTTCTTGACGGTGCATAAAACAAATTCTTTTCCCTTCTTGTATACCACAGTTAATAGTCCACAAACCGTAGGTTTCAGTCAAAGAAGAAGCTCCATTTGGCAATGTCGCTGCCGCATCTTTTGATGCAGGAGGCTTTGAATTTGTTGCAAATGCAACGGATGAAATACTCAAGAGAGTAAAAACTATAAGTAAATTAAATAATTTTTTCATTTTATATTCCTGTTCTTTACATAAAAGAGAAACATGTTTATTGTTTATAAATAATATAAAGCGTCTTAATAAAAAAAGCTTTCTTATAATCATATAGCTTTTATAATGGTCTAAGGCTACCTCGAAATTCGCTGACAACTTTCATATAGACATGCTTTTTAAAAGAAACAGCGATCAACGGAAGGGTTTCTAGATCAATCCATTTCCATTGATCAAATTCCGCTTTATTACCATCTGGTGGCGGATTAATCGCAATTTCAGAAAGCTTTCCCGTAAACTGGAAAGCAAACCACTTTTGTATTTGCCCACGATATTTATTGCTTAATGTGCATCCAATAAGTTCTTGTGGAAAATCATAGTGGAACCAATTTTGTGCTTCTTTAATCAACTTTACAGATCGAATACCCGTTTCTTCATAAAGTTCACGATATGCTGCATCTAATGGTTTTTCATCTTCGTCAATCCCTCCTTGAGGAAGCTGCCAACAATGAGATATGTCAATATTTGCATGAATGGGCGTCATTAAACGGCGCCCAACCCAAACTTTCCCCTCATGATTAAAGACAACAATCCCAACACATTTGCGATATGGAAGAATCTTCAAATTAATACCTGCATCCATTTAATATTCCTCAAAATCGCAAGCTATAGATATCATTTCTCACTTTAACACATCCTTATTGGGATCTGGTGGAAATGCTGCATTTGCCATTTCACCTCGTAACAGTTTATAGGCCTCATTCAATTGAATATCATCTTTAGGATCTTTCGGAACAAAAGCAGCTGAACCAGATCCTTTATTACTCTCTCGTTTTCCTTTGATATGTCCTTTTAATGCAGACTCACCAACTTTTACATCATAACCCTTATATTTTTCAGGGAGTGGTTGCTCTACAATAATATCAGGCGTGATCCCTGTTCCTTGAATAGAAGTACCAGATGGCGTGTAATAAAGTGCTGTTGTCAAGCGTAAAGCTCCATTTTCACCCAAAGGAATAATTGTTTGAACAGATCCTTTACCAAAAGACTGCGTCCCTAAAATTGTTGCACGACGATGATCTTGTAATGCACCCGCAACAATTTCAGAAGCACTTGCCGAACCACCATTAATAAGGACAATGAGCGGTTTTCCATTGATAACATCACCTGGCTTCGCATCAAATCTTGTCACATCACTCTTTTTGCGCCCACGAGTCGACACAATTTCACCTTTATTGAGAAAAGCACTCGAAACATTAACAGCTTGATCTAAAAGCCCACCAGGATTAAGCCGCAAATCGAGGACGTAACCTTTTAGCTTATCTTCAGGAATTTTAGATTGGATATCTTTAATTGCTGCCAGAAGATTACCCAATGTCTGCTCAGAAAACTGGATAACTCTTAAATATCCAATGTCACCCTCAACCCTATATTTCACCGCTTTTACCTTGATAATATCACGAACAATCTTCACTTCAAATGGCTTATCAACGCCAGAACGAATAATTGTTAAGGTAATGGGTGTTCCAGGAGCACCTCGCATCTTATTAACAGCTTCATTCAATGTTTGACCATTCGTTTGTACATCATCAATTTTTGAAATAAGGTCTCCTGCTAAAATACCTGCTTTTGAAGCGGGAGTATCATCCATTGGTGAAACAACTTTAATTAAGTTTTTTTCCATAGTGACCTCAATACCAAGACCTCCGAACTCTCCTTTCGTAGAATCCCGCATATCCTTGGCTTCTTCAGCATTCAAATAAGATGAATGAGGGTCCAGTGATGTGAGCATGCCATTGATAGCATTTTCAATAAGCTTTTTATCATCTGGAACTGTAACGTATTGCATACGCACGCGCTCAAAAACATCGCCAAATATAGCTAGCTTTTTATATGCATTATCTTCATTATTCGCAGCAACAGACTGCACCATAATCATTGAACAGGCGCCGAGCAATACCCCAGCGACCAAAAGAATAACTTTACGAATCATTTTGGCTCCTTCTTATTTTTTCAGTCTGCCACCAAGGAGTTGGATTTACAGGTTTTCCCTGCTTTCTAAACTCAATGTAAAGCATTGGAGAAGTTTTTCCTATATCCAATGCAACACTGTTTGAAATAAATTGCATCTCCATTATACCCAGAGGCTCACCTGAAAGAACAAACTGCCCCTGTTTTACATTAATTCTCGACATTCCAGTAAGAATGATATGATAACCATTTCCAACATTGAGAATAATTAACTGTCCGTAAGAACGAAATGGCCCAGCAAAAGCAACAAAAGCATCCACAGGCGATATAACAACAGCTCCTGACTCTGTTTCTATCGTTTCACCAAAGCGCGTAATCTGCGAACTTTTGTTAGAGTGATGTATTCTTTTTCCTGAAACAGGAAAAAGTAATGAACCTTTTCGGCTTTCAAAATTGGACTGTTCTAATAATTGCAAACTTTTCCGTACCTGTACTGATGCGTCAGAGCTAAGTTTTGACTGACGGTCGAGCTCTAAAATCAATTCTTCCAAAGACTGCGCTTTTTTAGCAAGAGCAATATTTTTTTGTTGCTGTTCTGTAAGTTCTTTTTCTGATTTTTTTTGTAGTTTGTTTTTTTTGTCTAATAAAAGCTCTAGACGTTTTCGCTGCTCTGCTTGATTTTGCAGTTTTGTCTTTAATGCCGTATATTCCGTAGTAATGGAATTACTCAAATTGGTCAACTCCTTGAGTTTCTGTGTTAAATCTCGTGTTTTCTCTTGCATCTGAGGAATAACAGTACCTAATAAAACAGAACTACGTATAGAAGCCAACGCATCCTCTGGCTGTATCATAAGAGCAGGAGGCGGATTCAATCCCATACGTTCCAAAATTGCAAGAACTTCCGCAAATTCAGCGCGACGATTTTTTAAACTTTGATAGACTTGTACCCGCTTTTCTATCATTTTTTTAAGCTTTTCTTCCCTTTTAGCAATATCATCTGCTACTGTACGTTCTTCTTTAGCCGCCTTTATAAGTGCATCACTCAAAACACGTTGATCTTTTTTTAAATGCTCAACTTGATGCGTAAGAAAAGCAACACGCTCACGCGAAAGTGAAATATTTTGGCGAATTTCTCCCAATTCTTTATGTGCTTCTGTACTCCTCATTGTATCTTCCGCATGCGATACAGAAAAGCAAAAAAACATACTCAAGAGCAGAATGACAAATATCACGCATTCCCCATATAAATATAGCATCTTTCTATGTAGAAGCTTTTTCATTTGCCCAACCACAACACCTCATCGTATACATTAGAGATGCTTTAAATGGTGTCAGCTAAAACAATATTAATAAATATATAAATAAGTGCTAAAAATTGCACAAAAATATTAAAAACGATGATACGGATGATTATTTTCAATTGTCACAGCCCGGTAAAGTTGTTCTGTAAGAAGAATACGTGCAATTTGATGTGGCCACGTCATCAAACCAAAAGATAAAAGCAAATCAGCATGCTTCCTTATTTGTTCATTATGTCCATCAGGTCCTCCCAAAGCAATGACGACATCTCGAATGCCTTCATCACGATAACACCTCAATTTTTCAGAAAAAGAAGTTGAAGAAATCGATTCTCCACGCTCGTCTAACACAATTAATCGACATTTTTCAGGTAAAAATTCAATAAGTCTTCTCCCCTCTTCCTCCATACGTTGACACGCTGTTTGAGCACGACTTTCTGGTATCTCTTGTAACTTTTTTAAATGAAAGCCTACAACTCCAGAAATTTTAGAAAAACGATCCAAATAATGCTGAACTAATTTTTGCTCCGCCCCACTTTTCATACGGCCAACCGCAAAAATAGAAATTTGCATTTTAATGATCTCCGAAGAGAAGCAAAGCTGTATCGTTTAAATCCGGAGTGATCCATATTTTTTCTAAATTATAAAAAAGGCGAATTTCTGGACGAAAAAGATGAATGATAATGTCACCTATATCAATCAATACCCAATCACCTCCAGCAAGCCCTTCTACGCGCGCAAGCCCCTGCCCATTATCTTTCCAAGTATGTAATAAATGATCAGCAACAGAAGATACATGACGCTGCGAATTTGCTGAAGCTATGACCATATAATCAGCCAAAGATGACTTCCCTCGAATATCAATAGCAACAATATCTTCTGCTTTTGTATCTTCTAAACTCTTGAGAATAACTTCAAGACTCTCACTAACAGAAAAAACTTTTTTTTCTTTTGAAGGCATACTATTGTAAGAGTGTTTATGTGCAATGTTTTTCAGATCAATATCCTTTCTTATCGTTGTGGAATCTAAAAAAGAGATTTCTCTAAAGAGAAGCAGAATCTTATGAAATGTTCAAGAAAAATCATTCTTTTTCAAACGCAGGTTTGTTGAAGATTGAAAAGATAAAGGTCCATGCAAATAAGTCCAAACTGGTGGCTTGATAAAAGGTAATCGCTTACTTTCTCTCTCATCCAAACGAAAACGACGATAAATATGTGCCATAGGAGAAAAAAGTGCCGACCGATTGCCTAAAGGACGATCAATAATCGCAATAGGAAGCATAGAGACGATATCATGCCATCGATACCAATGATGTATCGTCGTAAAACTATCTGCCCCCATAATCCATACAAAATTTACGCCACTGTAATGGGTAAGAATATGAAAAATTGTATCTACTGATACTTTGCTCCCTATAGCCTGTTCAAAACCTGTTAAGCGAATTTTCGGATGGTCAATAAGTTTAAAACTTAATTGCATTCTCTCCTCTAAAGAGAGCAACTGTGTACAATCCTTTAAAGGATTTCCTGGAGTGATCATCCACCATAACTGATCAAGATGCAAACGCCGAATGGCAATTTTTGCAACAAGAAGATGCCCTACATGCGGTGGATTAAAGGACCCCCCAAAAAGACCCACAACATTGGATCTTTCAACATGTGGCATACAATTTTTCCATGGAAAAAATGGTGTTCTCAAGCTCTAACCTGACCATTTCCTTTAACATGATATTGAAATGAAGTTAGCTGTTCAACACCTATCGGGCCACGTGCATGCATTTTTCCTGTTGCGATACCAATTTCCATTCCAAAACCAAATTCACCTCCATCAGCAAATTGTGTGGACGCATTGTGCAGCAAAATAGCTGAATCTAAATGATTAAAAAAATTCTTCACTACTTTCAAATCCTCAGCAATAATCGATTCCGTATGTCCTGATGAATAACGCTTGATATGAGAAATGGCTCCCTCAACACCCTCAACCGTTTTAACAGAAAGAATAGCATCAAGATATTCATGCGACCAATCTTCTTCAGAAGCTAATTTGACATCTGACATAAGAAAAACAATATCTTCTGTGGCACGAATTTCACACCCCTTCTCCTGTAAAGCAGTTAAAACAGGAAGAAACTTTTTTAATGCCTGGCTGTCAATGAGAACTGTCTCAACAGCACCGCATATCCCTGTCCGCCGCAACTTTGCATTTAAAACAATATTGCGTGCCATAGCTAAATCTGCCGATTTATCAATATAAATATGACAAAGTCCCTCCAAATGAGCAAAAATTGGAACACGTGCATCAGACTGAACGCGGGCAACAAGGCTCTTTCCACCACGTGGTACGATCACATCAATCGCTCCATCCAATCCTTTGAGCATTTCCCCAACGGCAGCGCGATCTGTCGTTCCAACCATTTGAATAGCATCTTTGGGTAAACCAGAGCGTTCTAAACCTTGTACCAAAGCTCCATAAAGAGCATGAGAAGAATGAAAGCTATCCGAACCACCGCGCAAAATCACAGCATTGCCTGCTTTTAAGCACAAAGAACTTGCATCAACTGTAACATTTGGACGACTTTCATAAATAATACCAATCACACCAAGAGGTGTTCGTACACGACTTATATGAAGCCCATTTGGACGTTTCCACGCACTCATGACCTGTCCAACAGGATCAGATAAACGAGCAACTTGGCGAACACTGTCTATCATTGTACGTAAACGCAAGTCATCCAATTTTAGCCGATCAATCATTGCTGCTTTCAAATTATTCTGAGCAGCATTCTCTAAATCTTGACAATTCGCTCGTAAAATTTTATCTGACTGAGCCTCTAGACTTAAAGCGATCATTTCCAATGCATTGTTCTTTTGCTCAGAAGAAGCAACAGCCAATGCTGCAGCGGCATAACGTGCTTTTTGTCCCATATCTTTCATTTGTTCTTCTAAAGTCATCGTATTATCCACTCTGCCAAAACAATAAAAACAAAAGTAACTTTTTTAAACAGAATTGGTCAAGAAACGTAGAATCATATCATTACGATGCACCATAGCAGAGCGCGCCTCATACCCAAGAATAGATTCAATTTCTTCGCTTTTACGTCCTATAATGCGTACAGCCTCATCTTTGCCATAGCTTACAAGTCCACGTGCAATCTCAACCCCATTTGTATCAACAATTGCAACCGTATCCCCACGATGGAAATTTCCCTCAACAGCAATAACCCCTGCAGCTAATAATGATTTTCCTGACTCAAGAGCCTTAATGGCTCCTTGATCAATCGTCAAAACACCAGATGGATCTAAATGACCAGAAATCCATGTTTTCCAAGCACTAACAGATTTCTCACCAGCCGCAAAAAAACTCTTGCGTTCACCTTTGTCAATTGCAGCAAGGGGATTCATACGCTTGCCTGAGGTAATAATCATCGCCGTTCCAGCAGCATTAGCTATCTTTCCAGCATCAAGCTTGGTCTTCATTCCTCCCCGTGAAAACTCTGAAACAGCAACATCTGCCATTTTTTCGATATCATGCGTAATGGATGCAACAAAAGGTATAAATTCAGCCGTTGGATCACTATGGGGAGACTTTGTATAAAGACCATCAATATCAGATAAAAGTATTAAAAGATCTGCCCCCATCATTGTTGCCACACGTGCAGCTAAACGATCATTATCACCATAACGAATTTCATTTGTCGCAACAGTATCATTCTCATTAATAACAGGTACCGCTCTAAAACGTAAAAGCACATTAATCGTCGCACGTGCATTAAGATAACGCCTTCGCTCTTCCGTATCAAATAAAGTGAGCAAAATTTGTCCTGTTTTGAGCCCATATTGAGCAAGGGCATCACTATAGGTTTTCGCTAACTCAATTTGCCCCAAAGCAGCACATGCCTGACTTTCTTCCAATTTCAAAGCCCCTTTAGGAAGATGTAGCAATGTCCTTCCTAAAGCAATAGCGCCTGAAGACACCAACAATATCTCTACGCCTTTTTTGTGCAATTCAACAACATCACTGATCAAGCTTTTAAGCCATTCAACCCGTAAACCTGTCTGAGGATCAACCAAAAGGGCAGATCCAATCTTGACCACAATACGTTTATAGTGTGTAAGTTTTTGCGATCCAACAGCCATCTCAATCAACCTTGCTATCCACACTGATCTCCTCTTTGCGTGACATTTCAATAATATGTGCACCAGCACGCAGCACATTTTCTAAACCTTCGCGGCTAACCGCAGAAAACATCATAACAGGTTGATCCGCTGCTCTTTGCAAAGCTTCCTGTTTCGTTTTACGCTCTTCAATTGTCAGAGTATCTATCTGGCTTAAAGCGACAATTTCAGTCTTATCACTTAGATTATTTCCATATGCCTCAAGTTCATGACGCACAATTTGATATGCTTTTGCTACATCTTCTTCTTGAGAAGAAATCAGATGAAGAAGTACGTGACAACGTTCCACATGTCCTAAAAAACGATCTCCAATTCCCACACCTTCATGCGCTCCTTCAATTAATCCTGGAATATCAGCCAAAACAAATTCACGATCATCAATACGTACAACACCAAGATGAGGATGTAGAGTGGTAAAAGGATAATCTGCAACTTTTGGTTTTGCAGCCGTTACAGAAGCTAAAAAAGTTGATTTTCCAGCATTGGGTAAACCAACAAGCCCAGCGTCAGCAATTAACTTCAAGCGAAGCCATACTGCGCGCTCTTCTCCAGCCAAACCTGGATTTGCACGACGCGGTGCTCGATTTGTCGATGTTGTAAAATGAAGATTACCAAAACCGCCATTCCCTCCTTTTGCAAGACGATAGCGCTGTCCTACTTCCGTTAAATCACAGATTAACGTTGTGTTATCTTCTTCAAAAATTTGCGTCCCAACCGGAACTTTAAGGATGACATCATCACCCTTTTCACCCGTCATATTACGACCCTTGCCATGCCCCCCTGTTTTTGCTTTAAAATGCTGTTGGTAGCGATAATCAATCAGCGTGTTAAGCCCATCAACAACAAGAGCCCAAACATCACCACCCCGTCCTCCATTCCCCCCATCAGGTCCCCCAAATTCTATGAATTTTTCGCGACGAAATGATACTGCTCCAGAACCTCCATTACCAGAACGAATATAAACTTTAGCTTGATCAAGAAATTTCATTAGAAGCACTCACTGAGGAATCAATCTCTCTACCTCTATAGGCAATACATTAGTTTTACCAGTTTTTCATCATTGATAACAGAAAAACTGTCAATATCGCCGATAACTCTTTGAGAAAAAAATCATCACATCTAAATAGATTAAGTAAAGTTAAGTCTTCTTAAAAGAAGGCGCTATTCTTGTATTTTTGTTTTTCCCTTAAATTCAAGTGCTAGAAGATAAAGTTCTACTGACTCTGATCGGCTTGCGGGTGGTTTAACATGATAGACTTTTTTAAAATGCTGTTTTAGTATCGTGAGAAGAGTTTTTTCTGCTCCTCCTTGAAAAGCCTTTGCTAAAAAATGTCCCCCAGGCTTAAGAACCGAAAGAGCAAAATCAGCCGCAACTTCACATAAATAAATCGTTCTTAAATGATCTGTCTGACGATGGCCTGTTGTTGGCGCTGCCATATCAGAAAGAACCACATCCGGTTTTGTCCCTAAAGTTTCAATTAATTTCTGTGGTGCATCTGTATGCAAAAAATCCATTTCTAACATGGCAACTCTAGGCAATGGATCAACATGTAAATAATCAATACCAACAACGCTAGGATCTTCATCGCTTGACCCTACTATACGCTCCGCCACCTGACACCAGCCCCCAGGTGCTGCTCCTAGATCAATAACCTTTTGACCTTTTTTCAAAAACTTATAACGCTCATTAATTTCAATGAGTTTATAAGCCGCACGAGAACGATAACCATCTACTTTTGATTGATGGACATAAGGATCATTCAGATGCCTCTCTAACCATCGTCGTGATGAAGCTTTAATGGTTCCTGCTTTCTTTTTTACGCGCTGATATAATTCATGTGACCCTGAACCTCCGTAGCCACCCCTCGGTGTTTTTATTGTTTTTTTCATCGTTATTCATTGTCTCCATATTTAATTCTCTAACGCTTGAAATCTCTGCTCTTTCTATGACGACACCATACCCCATCGCGTAACATCAGCTCTATCAAGATTCCTTCCCTTAATCCACGATCAGCAACTCTTAAACGCTGACTTGGCCAAACTTCCCGAATAACATCTAAAATTGCACAACCAGCTAAAACTAAATCTGCTCTCTCGCGCCCAATAAAAGGACTTATGACACGTTTTTCTATATCCCATGATAATAAGCGTTGTGTCATAAGAGTAATGTCTGCATCATTCATCCAAGTGCCATCCACTTTTTTCCTATCATAACGCTCTAAATTAAGATACATTCCTGCTAAAGTCGTAACCGTACCGGAGGTTCCCAAAAGATGAAACTTCGAACCTTGCGCTAACTCTCCTAATTTATGACGATCTGAAAATTTATTTAATAACCCTCGCACATAGCTTTTCATTTTTTCAAAATCGTCTAAGCTAATATTCTTCCCTCCAAAACGTTCAGCAAGCGTAACAACACCAACAGGAAGAGAAGTCCAAGCGATAATTTGTCTAGCTAAACGAAAAGAACGCTTTTGAGAAACATCAAGTAGCACAATTTCTGATGATCCTCCTCCAATATCAAAAAGTACAATTGCGTCAGTATTTGGTTCAACAAGTGTACTACACCCTGTAACAGCAAAACGCGCTTCTGTTTGCCGATCAACAATTTCCAATTCAAGACCTGTCTCCTCCAAAACACGCTGAATAAAATGTCTACCATTTTCTGCAGAACGACAAGCTTCTGTTGCAATCAAGCGATAACGCTTAATATGCCTTTGTTTTAGCTTTAAATAACAAATCTTTAATGCTTCAATCGCACGATCCATAGCTCGTGTATTAAGAAAACCGTTATTTATTAAACCTTCTCCCAATCGTACAATACGAGAAAAAGCATCAACAACACGAAAATATCCAGGTTTACTAGGAGATGCGATAAGAAGACGACAATTATTCGTTCCGAGGTCAAGTGCCGCATAAAGAGGTGGAGATTTTACTGGAGGGAACCGTCGAAGAAAAGGCGCTTTGAGTTTTTTTGTTTTTTGAGCACCTATCATTATCTGATTATGAAACTCAAAAGCTGTCTCAGATTGAACAAAAAACTGTTTCTGTTCATAATGTTTTTTTCTCTGTTGTCTCTTTATATCAACAAAGACAGAGTACGCCTCTGTTCGTGACAATGCGGAACGATTATTTGTATTACTACTGCACTGATCATACAACTGATCTGCTTTGGTATCGTATATTTCTCCTCGCTTTAACTCTTTTGAACCATAATTTAACGGGGTCATTTCTCTTATCCCTTGAGCGTTTCCCCCAATAAATAAACGCGAAAACTCTTCTGTTCATTCCTAAATAAAGCAACAATGCAGCATCAAATGATAAATACAAAAAATCATTCTTTCTTTACCTATCATTAAAATTTTCCACGCTAGCATCATTCATATTTTTGATAATCTTTTGGTTGTTTCCGTGAAATCATGCTTCCCTCTATGAACTTAAAACTATAAATTAATCGTTTACGTTCGCATCAATTTTTATAAATTTTGCTCTTTTCTTTATACCATTTACACGGAGCACACCTTTATTGTAACAAACCTACATTATCATACTATTTGCTGACTCTTAAGGTCACAACAACCTATACATTAGTAAGGTTTATAAAAAATTTTTTCTTTTTTTTCAATCTCGTTATCCACACACAAGCCTCGTTTGTTGTATGCAATGAAGTGGCTTTGATTATGCTGGAATAAAAGTTCTGTAGTACTACAAAATGCAATTACTATAGCTGTTATTTTGTGAATACCAATAAAAACTGTCGTTCAAAAAACTCTCTAGGATTATAAATTTATCTGAAAAATATTAATGCTTAATCAGACCGCTCTGAAAATCCATTTTAAGCTTTAAAAAAGAATTGAGCCTACTTATTATTGTAAGGAAGCCATCTTTTTAATTATTTTAAATCGAATATTTCTAATCTTTTTTACTTTTAATAACTAACGAAATCATTCTTTAAGCTTTATGGAAAATACTAACTTGATTTTCTATTACATATAAAGAACTTATTGTGACTTTACATTCATAAAACTCTCACTCTTTCCAATAAATCACCTCGATATCATATTATATAAAAATTCTTACTTATTTGACCTTATAATTTACACTCAAAAATATAATACAACGATTTATGAAAAAATGACTCTTGTTAAAAATACTCGATGGATTCTAAGGACGTAAAGAATTAAGTGCCGCATTTAACCCTTTAAATGGTACAGTAAAAGAAAATACCTTTCCTTCTTTAATTTTATAGGAAATACGTACTTTATTGTCCTGCTCTATTTGTTTAGTCAAAACCGGCCCTACAGGCGACTGGGCCAAACAAACGGTTTCATTGCATTGCGTATAATGAATAAGAACAGGTTTTTTAACACCTTTTACAAACATTTGAATCGGAACATTTATATCAGAATTTGGCAATGTTCGAAAAAGCATCACTGCTTGACCACTTGTCGTAGACACAAGAGACCAACTAAAAATGGTATTTCCTTCTTGATCATGAACAGTCTGTGTCACATTACATATACCTTGCTTATGTTTAAGCTTTTGTTTTTCGTCACAAATCAAAGTCCAATCATAAAACTGCATAATAATTCGACGTGTTTCACCAGGTTCTCCTTTAGGTATCGATAAGTGCGGTGGATGCACTGTATAAATATTATTGTTCTCGCTAGCAAAGCTTTCGCTCTTGCCTATTAAGGCAAGAGCGAACAGAACCGTTACTAACATACTTCTCTTTTTTACAATAACAGCCATTTTTTCTATTATCATCTCAACCTCAGAGTAATTCCAGCACCTATCCCCCAGTGACCTCCAGCACTCGTAATAGATACATTCGAGCGAATATTTCCATCTTCAGATGTATAACCAGCTCCAATAGCAAACGCGGATTGACTGCGCCACAAACCACTACCAAATGAAACACTTAAAGATCCTGGTATGTCATAGTAACGTAAATTAGACACTGCTAAACCAATCGCCGCTGCTTGTCTTGCTTCCTTGCGAACATCCTCAACAGCATAATTTAACATCTCAAACTTCATATCCGTATAGGATTTCGCCTCGTTAACGCCATTATTGACAAAACTATTGACTTGATCATCCGTATATTTCTTCGCATCTTCAAGAACCGTCTTCATCTGCTGTTCTGTGTAATCATGTAACTGACCTCCATTAACAGCTTCTTTCGAATCCTTTT
>NZ_JBHILV010000029.1:0-9014 GCF_042193505.1 Bartonella sp. TS25HLJMH | reverse complement strand
GACGGCGATGATGCGGGTCGTAAAGCAGGTTTTACCCTTGCAAAGCGTGCTTATAGCCAAGGCTTTGAGGTCTTTATGATACAAGCTCCAAAAGGAACTGATTTTAATAACGTATTACTTTCTTAAAAGAGGGAAACTATGAAAGATAGTAATTTACAAAACAATAATGAAAATACTCCCGTCAATGATAACGATAATGTTTCTTTAAATGATAATACTTGTTTAAAAGCCATTTCTTATGAACAAGCCTTGCAACAAAATGGTTGGGGGCAATTAAAACCGATTGCTACGGCTCTCTTACCCGTCGAGCCTTTTAATCCATTACAGCTCCCAATGCCATTCATGGACTATATTTATGACGTTTCAGAGCGTCAACAAGCTCCAATGGATTTTATTGCTGTCTCTTCTTTATGCGGTTTGGCGGCTGTCATTGGTAATGGCGTGCGGGTTGCTCCAAAACAATATGATGATTGGACGATTGTCCCTAATCTCTGGGGCGCTCTTATTGGTCAATCATCAACATATAAAACACCAGCCATGAAAGCCGCTTTAGCGCCCATTACTTGCCTTCAAAAGCAATGGTATAAAGAGTGGTTAAAACAGAAAGAAAAACAAGAAATTGAAGAGAGATTTGAAACTTTAGACAAACGAGAAAAGGAAAAACAAGCCCATAAAGCGATCAAAAAAGGAGATCTTGAAACAGCCCGTGCTCTTTTGTCTGAAGCCCCTTCTAAAGATAATACCCATGATGATGATGTCTCTCGTTTTATTATCAATGATGTCATGGTTGAAAAGCTTAGGGAACTCTTAAAAGAAACCCCCGTGGTCTCTTAATGGTGCTTGATGAATTGTCTGGTTTTTTAGCCAATCTGGAACGTAAGGAATATCAAACAGACCGTTCTTTTTATCTAACAGCTTTTAATGGCAAAAAATCATACACCTATGACCGTATAGGACGTGGAACCATTTTTATTCCCAATGCAACCATTTCCATTATTGGGGGCATTCAACCTTCACGGATTATTCCCATTATTCAAGCAATGCACCATGGAACAAATAATGACGGCTTATTGCAACGATTTCAAATGCTGGTGTGGCCCGATGAACGAAAAGAGCGGTTATGGGTTGATAGACCTCCCAATCAAAAGGCATGGGAAAGTTATCAAGGAATTTTTCGTTCTCTTTATGATAAACCATTAGGATCACCAAAACACCCTATTACCATACGCTTTTCTGCTGAAGCTCAAGAAATGTTTCGTGTATGGTGGGAAAATTTTCAAAGAACAATCAAAGGAGGTCATTTCTCATCAAGTTTACAATCGCATCTTTTGAAAATGAATAAAACCATACCAACCCTTGCATTGATTTTTGAATTGAGTGAAGGGGGGCGTTTTGAAATCAATAGAGATGCCCTTGAGAGAGCCTTATATTGGGAAGAATATCTGATAAGCCATGCAAAACGTCTTTATGCGGCGCATGATACATTAACAGCAGAGCGTGCAAAATTAATTGTTGAACGCTGTGATCATTTACCCGATATTTTTACAGCAAGGGATGTTTATAAACGTGATTGGAAATGTTTAACAGACAATCAAACCGTTAAGCAAGCTTTAGAGCTTTTATGTCGTTGTAACTATATTCGTGAAATCTCTGGAGAGAATAACTCCCAAGGCGGTCGACCTACCATACGTTATGAATGGCACCCCTTAGTGAAAAGTCATAAGACATCACACTGAGGCAATTTGGAAATCTTATAAAACATTAAACAATATAACAGTGAACCTTTAAAGCACTCCCCATCATTAGTTTTGGGGGTTATGGGGGTTCTTTTTACCCCCCCTTTATATATATTTTTTAGTCAAAAATAAAAGTTATTATATTTCAAGTGGTTAATATTTTACAGATCTAAAAAAACAACCTATATCGACATTACAACCTATAAATTCAACCAATAATATATGTTTTGTAGGTGTTTTGGGGGGGTAAAAACAGACAAAACCTATCTATAAAATAATTCATAAAACTTATCAAAATACTCATTCTGATGTTTTAAAGTCCATGGTGCATTTGTCTTGATTAACAGGTCAATTAACACATCAAATAAACAGCAAATTTCACTATTTTGCTGATCTGCCCCCTTTTCATGGGCTGTGGATAAACAGCCTTTAAAAAACCTTTTGAAAAAAATTTATCCGCTTTTGAATGACTTTACCTCTTCTGATACTCGCTATTTGTCCTAAATGGATTTAATTAACTTCATTTTGATTCTTTTGAAGAGAATTAATCAATAGAATATATTGTTATGGAGTTTATTCTTTATGCTTCGCCCTCATCATTCTGATCATGAACATGTCTCTTTACGCTCTCTCTTAGAATATTATCGTCAACAAGCAAAATCACCCCGTGAATTGGGAACATTGTTCGAAAATCTTGTCATGGCTTATCTTATGCATGACCCTCTCCATTTTGGACGATATGAAACGGTTGAGAGCTATTATGAATGGGCAACAGAGCGTGAAGATTGGAATAAAAATGATATCGGCATTGATCTGGTGGCAAAGCTTCGTCATCAAGAGGGCTATGTGGCTATTCAATGTAAATTTTATAAAGCTGACCATCAGATCAGTAAAAAAGATATTGATAGCTTTATCGCTGCCTCTGGAAAAGACATCTTTAAATATCGCCTTCTCGTTGATACCACGGAAGTGGAATTAAGTGACAATGTGAATGCCATGATCAAAGGACAAGCGATACCCGTTTATCGCATTGATCTTCGTCATATGGAAAACAGTCGTATAGACTGGCAAATATTTGCAACGAAAAAAGAAGTTGTTCTGAAATCAACAAAAGAGCCTCGTCCCCATCAAGAAGAAGCCATCAAGAAAGTCTGTGAAGGGTTAAAAGAAGCAGACCGTGGCAAGCTGATTATGGCATGTGGAACGGGTAAAACTTTTACCAGTTTGAAGATAGCAGAACACATAGCAGGAAAAGGCAAGCGTGTGTTGTTTCTGGTGCCTTCTCTTGCTTTAGTCTCGCAAACGATCCGTGAATGGACAGCCGATGCACAAGTGCCCTTGCGTTCTTTTGCGGTGTGTTCGGATACAAAAGTAGGCAAGCGTCGTAAAAACCAAGATGATATTGTTGGCATGGAAACATCAGACCTTGTTCTCCCTGCTACAACAGATGCAAAAGCCCTTGCCAAAGAAGCTTGTGAAAACCTAGCAGATGCAATGACGGTCATCTTTTCAACCTATCATTCTATCCAAGTGATTTCGGATGCGCAAAAAGAGCATGGTTTACCCGAATTTGATTTAATCATTTGCGATGAAGCGCATAGAACAACTGGTGTTGTGTTGGGAACAGACAAGCATGAATCTGAATTTATCAAGGTTCATGACAATAGCATTATTCGAGGCAAAAAACGCCTCTACATGACAGCAACCCCAAAGATCTTTAGTGATAAGCTGAAAAGGAATGCTTTCTTATCCAATAACGTTTTGGTGTCCATGGATAATGAAAAACTCTATGGCAAACAACTTTACACTTACAACTTTTCACGTGCTTTAGAGGATAAGCTGTTATCACCTTGTAAAGTTATCATATTAGTTGTCAACGAAGAAGAAGTAAGCCAATCCATTCAACATCTTATTACCGATAAGAATTATGAACTTATTCTGGACGATAGAACCAAGATTAATGGCTGTTATAGAGCCCTTACTAAAATGGATCTGAAACTTGATCTTAAAGATGACCCCAAACCCATGCGTAGAGCTTTAGCTTTTTGCAAAGATATTGAGACTTCTAAACGCATATGCAAGAGATTCAAAAAAGAAAAAGTGCAAGAATCTTTGCGCGCTCTTCATAAGAACTGTAAAGATACTCCTCCTCTTAATTGTACCCTTGCCCATATTGATGGAACCTTTAGTGCTAAAGAGCGTACAAAACAACTTGAATGGTTAAAGGAAGATGCGGGGGAAAATACGTGTCGTGTACTTACCAATGTACGCTGTCTTTCTGAAGGTGTTGATGTTCCTGCTCTTGATGCTGTTCTATTTTTACACCCGCGCAAAAGTCAAATTGAGATTATTCAAGCAATAGGACGTGTAATGCGTCGAGCAGAGGGTAAAAAAAGAGGCTATATCATTCTACCCGTTGGGATACCCGCTGATATTCCGCCGGAAATAGCCTTAGAAAACAACCAAAAGTATAATGTCATCTGGCAAGTTCTCAATGCTTTACGTGCCCATGATGATAACTTTAATAAAATAATTCACCATATGCACAAAAAACAAGACGTAAGCGATGCTCTTGAAATTGTTGCTGCTTCTCAAGAACTTGCGTTAGAAGATACGACCACGGTTATTGATGATTTACCTATACGCTCAAAATTAGAGTATTCAGGACTTAATATTGGGTTAGCAACTTACGAATCTTCTCACACATGTGAAGAACAAGGTGAACTCCCCCTTTTTTCTAAATGTAAAGATGTCATTAAAACTGCTATTGTTAATAGATTTTACGACCCTAGCTATTGGAAAAAATGGGCAATAAATGTTGGTGATCTTGCTCAAACTCATATCATACGCTTAACTGAGGTTTTGACGAAATCAGAAACTGAAACACGGCAGGTGTTTAATGATTTTATGACCGAATTACGTAGTAATTTAAATACAACTATCTCCGAACAAAATGCGATTGAAATGCTTGCGCAACATCTTGTGACGCGTCCAGTCTTTAATGCTTTATTTGAGGGGCATCAGTTTGTTCAAGAGAATCCCGTATCTTGTGCTTTACAACGTGTACTCAATGTCCTTGATAAAGTTACTCCTAAAGAAGAATCTCAAGATCTCAAAAATATTTCTAAGAGTGTACAGTTTTACACGCGTGGAATTACCACTCTTGAAGCACAACAAAGTTTAATTGTAGAGCTTTATAATGAATTTTTCCGTTACGCTTTTCCGCGTACAGTAGAAAAATTAGGAATTGTTTATACCCCCATTGAAGTTGTTGATTTTATCATTCATTCTGTTGATGATATTTTACGCAATGAATTTGGAAAAAGCCTGGGTTCACGAGGTATCTCCATTCTTGACCCTTTCACTGGAACTGGGACCTTTATCACACGGCTGTTACAATCTAAACTGATAAAACCAGAGGATATGGAATATAAATACCGTTATGATATCCATGCCAATGAGATTGTTCTCTTAGCCTATTACATAGCAGCCATTAATATTGAAGCAACCTATCATGGTCTTATGAAAGGGAATTATATCCCATTCAAGCATATTGGTTTGGCTGATACGTTTCAGACGCTAAAAAAGCAAGATCTAATACAACGTCTATTAAAGGAAAACAGTGAATATTTAGAACTTCAGAAAAATCTCAATATTGAAGTTATTTTTGGCAATCCTCCTTATTCAACTGGTCAAAAAAGTGCTAATGATAATGCAAAGAATACGCCTTATCCGATATTAAATGACCGTATTGGTGAAACTTACGCCGCTCAATCTAAAGCAAGCCTTATGCGAAATCTTTATGATAGTTATATTCGTGCCATTCGCTGGGCAAGTGACCGTATAAAAGATTGTGGTGTGATTGGTTTTGTTACAAATGCAAGTTATATAGATACAAAATCTATGGATGGTTTACGCAAATGCCTAGTTGAAGAATTTTCAAGCCTTTATATTTTCCATTTACGGGGAAATGCACGAACGTCTGGAGAACAGCGTAAGAAAGAAAGTGGTGGAATTTTTGGTGAAGGCTCTCGAGCCCCTATTGCTATCTCTATTCTCGTAAAAAATCCAAAATCCAAACAACAGGGGAAAATATATTTCCGTGATATTGGAGATTACCTCACAAGAGAAAAAAAGCTTAAAACAATTAAAGAATTTGGTAGCATTAATGGTATTACACGAAGTAAACAAGGTTGGCAAATAATCACACCAGATAAACATGGTGATTGGCTTGGTCAACGTGATAACAATTTCAAAGCATTTTTAGCCATGGGTGTTAAGAAAGGTCATGGTAAAAAGCTTTTTGAAAATTTTTCGTGTGGTGTTGTAACTAGCCGTGATGCTTGGGTATACAATTCAAGCCATGAAGTTTTAGCTAAAAACATAAGTAATATGATTGCCTTCTATAACAGTGAAGTAAAGCGTTTTAATAATGCTTATGGACATGTTGATCGTAAAACACTTACAAAAGTTGTAGACAATTTCGTCAATACAGATGCCAGAAAAATCAGTTGGAGCCGTGCTCTTAAACAAGATTTAGCAAAAGGAAAGATTTTTAAATTTGAAGCTACATGCCTTATGCAAAGTTTATATCGTCCTTTTACACAACAGTGGCTCTATTACAATCGTGCCTTTAATGAAATGGTTTTACAAATGCCGCGAATATTTCCGATAGGGGAAACGGTTGAAAATATGGTAATACAAATTACAGGTATAGGAGCAAGAAGATTTTCTGTATTGATGAATAAAGCCTTACCTAGTTTAGATGCAATAGAAAAAGGTCAATGCTTTCCAAGATATTTTTACGAACACACTCCAGTTTCAAAAAGTAAAAGTGAAAAACAATCCTATTTATTTACGGATTCTACAGAAGAAAACACAACATCTGGTTTACAAAGGCGTGATGCTATTACTGATGAGGGGCTAGAACATTTTAAAGCCGCTTATCCGAATGAATCTATCACTAAAGATGATCTATTCTATTATGTTTACGGTCTACTTCATTCAGAAGATTACCGTGCTCGTTATGCTGATAACCTCTCTAAAGAATTGCCTCGTATCCCGTGTGTAAAGAGTGCTGATGATTTTTGGAAGTTTGTAACAGCTGGGCGTGAATTGGGTCATTTGCATGTAAATTATGAAGATGTGGAACCTTATCCTGTCACATTTAAAAAGGGTTATCCAAAAGTTACAGAGATCTCTAATCCCGAAAAATTCTATTACGTAACTGAAATGAAATTCGCAAAAGCAGGTAAAGAGAAAGATAAATCGACTGTTTTTTATAACAGCAATATCACAATAACAGATATCCCTCTTGAAGCTTATAAGTATATCGTCAATGGTAAACCCGCTCTTGAATGGGTTATGGGGCGTCAATGCGTTAAGACTGATAAAAAGAGTGGTATTGTCAATGATGCCAATCGCTATGCTGTTGAAACCGTTGGCAACCCTGCCTACCCTCTAGAGTTATTTCAGAGGGTTATTACCATAAGTTTAGAGACAATGAAAATCGTTAAGAACCTACCAAAACTAGAAATTAGAGAAACTGAATAACTTATAAAGCATGCTCACATAATGGGCATGCCAATCTTATTAAAGCCGCTTATGTATTAGTTTAAATAACAGTCTATTTTATCATCTGTTATGAGATAAACTAAGATAGGAAATAATTACGTTATCAAAATCTCTTTAATGGACTTTTGTAAATTCTTTAAACGTATCATCTTGTGAGTTGATTACCTATAATCTTAAAAGGAATAATTTATCATGCGTTATTCTAAAAAAAAATCATTTGCACTTTTAGATACTCTTATTTGGATTGCTTTAAGATTTTTAAGAAATCCACTCTTAAATAGAATTAGATTTTTTTACATTGCCTTTAAAAGATTATACCGTAATCTAAAATGATAGCTTTATTGTTATCAGAAGCTTTGTTTAAAGAGAGTTATGTATATTCATTTTCTTATATTACTTATAGGTTTTGAATGTTTCCACCCCCCAAAACCCCTACAAAACATATAGCATTAGTTGAATTTACAGGTTGTATTTTGATATAGGTTGTTTTTTTGGAAACTTGATAAAAGTTAACATATTGAAATATAATAAACTTTTATTTTTTATTGAAAAATATGTAAAGGGGGGGGCGTAAAAAGCACCTCCAAAACTTATAACCATAATGGTCTTGATAGCATTTCTTATGAGTTACAAGCTATCTTTTGAAAGGCTTAAAGGATCATATGCTTTTCATAAAGCACATTTTAATCATTCACTAAAATCATAAGATTCGTCTGTTAAATAAAAAGACATAACCGATAAAATAGACAATAATCCATTAAAAGGGATTTTGATCATCTATGGAATAATTTTATAGATCTTTTTTATAGGTTGTTTCCTTAAAATCTTGCACCAAAACCATGATCAGAGCCATACCACTGTTGAGTTTCTCAACTAGTGATCAAGGCTTTGGAGCGCGTCTTATTTTCTAAATTTCTGAAATCTTTTTGATATTTTTTAGGTGCTATTTCTTGTCTTTTTTTCCGATAAAATTGACTATTTTCTCTTTCCACGAGCGGGGTTGCTCCTTGCTGGTAACCTCTTGTTGATCATCAAGCTTTTTTGCCACCTGTTTAATTAAAGCGTAGCTCAGTTGCTTCATCTTTGCTACTTCTTTGGCTAAAGCTAATGCACGTTCAAGGTGGGTTTTGTTGATGCTCTCGTCAAAGCCTAGGTGATCCCCTGCCGTAAAGCTTTTCTGATAAGATTGCAAAGTTTCAGCATCACCCAACAAAGCAAGAGTGCCAAGATGAAGCAAAGCATAATCCGTATCGTTTGCTTTAGACGTGGCGCCTTTTTCCCAAGGAGCAGTGCCATAATCAGAGCGAAGTCTTTTAGAAAGGTCAATGTCTGTTACCGCCCATTCTAAAGCATCATCAAGCGCCTGTGTTAAACGATCCGCAGTGACTTCTGGTTCAAAGATTTCTAATCCCTTGGCTTCAAAATTAAGCTGTATATCTGGAATATCTTCCGTGTGGGTAGGATCAATGAATTTGCAAGCGGTGGAAAGAATGCCCGTGCTAATCATAAAGGCGCTATCAAATTGCGGGTAATCTTTAGCAATTTCGTCGTTATAAAGAATATCTACTTCACGATCAGCCAATTGATAGCTTGCCATATGGTCATCTTCATTGATTCTCTCAATCGTCCAGCCTAAGCTTTTTAAAAGTGCATGAGCACTTTCCATGGTGAGACGATCATCAGTGTCATCCGCTTCATCCACTT
>NZ_JBHILV010000028.1:2534-9496 GCF_042193505.1 Bartonella sp. TS25HLJMH | reverse complement strand
TTTATTGAAAGTAATCAAAACTTGTGGACTAAGATGTGCTTCTGCTGCCTCTCGCTCATTAAGGATTTTCAGATGTTCTTCAGCAAATTCAACGGCATGGTTAACATATTTTTCTATTTCATCATCATCCAAATGTTCAGAAATCGTACCAGCTTCTAAAAATTTTTTATAAGATTTCAGGACATCAATTTGACCTGTCAATGCTAAACAAGCTAAATGCCAGACTATGTCTATATCGTAACTATATTTTTTAACAAGTGTTTTACTTTCTATCGATGCTTGCAAGTCTTGGGCGCGTGCCCATTGTATTATCCGCTCAGAAATTTTGATAAGCTCGTGATCATTTAATGTTCCCACACAAATATCAATTCCTTTACCAAAACCGCTAAAAATCCCTCCCCCAATCGTGTTAAAAGACTTATAAATATCCGTAGGTCGTATCCAATTATATTCTCCCCTATAGCGCATACAACGACAAGCTACAGAAATCTCTTCGTTAGAAATCTCAGCTTCAAGACGGACATTGTAATTATCGAGAAGACGTACAAAACCAAAATCAAACTGAATAAAGCGGTCGGGCAAAACCAACCACATTTTTCCAGGCTCCGTTGCAAACCACCCTTGTGTTTTGAGAACGCGCATTGCTGCTGTGAGGCTTATCGAGCGCTGTTTGGGCTTTTTGCGCGTTAGAATATCGTCTAACTCCCCATTCTTATAGGCTTGTGCAAAAAGAAGGAGGCGATCATACCTCGTCATTGTTTTGTAATCAGAAAATTCTGGTACATACAACTGAGATGTAACCTCAGAACTCTTTAAAGTCTCTACATCACCAAGCAAAGCCTTTGCGACAAGAGAATGATCTGCAGCTTCTTCACGTAATTTTTGTTCAATATCTTGTTCTTGGGCCCAAGCTATTACCCTATTTAAAGCAGATTCAATATGACTTTCTGAAAGATCCGGTACCGTAACCCCGAAATCACCGATTTCTGGATAGAGTATATATCCATACCGTGACTTTTGCCCCCTAGAATATTCACAAGCAAGACTATAAGAAGCAGTTGTGAGACTAGCTAATAACCAAAATTTTTCACCATCCTTTTCATGTTTCACACCATAGCTCAAATCCACGATGCGATCCGGAAGATAATAATAGGCAAATGTATCGCCTACTTCATCACGATAGGGCTCACAGCCCAGACTTTTTAATATTTCTGCTGCATCTTTAGTTTGCATAATGTTTCACTCTTCTCCAACCCCCGGATAACAGCTAACTGTATAAGGAATTATTCTATTCCACTCTTTGTTTATCTGATTTTCACTCCAATTGTCTCTAAACTCTTTCAGAAGCTCTGCATCTCCTTCAAATTTTTTCAAATCTTCTTGGTATTTATTAAGCTGTTCCTTATTTTCACCTAAATACCGTTTCATAATCTTCCCAAAAGGTTTTGCATCTCCTGTTTTATACGCTATTTCGAAATCTTTTTGACATTCTGTTAATTGAGAATTACCAGTTTTTATATCAATAACTTTTAATACACCTTTCTCCACATAAATAATATCAGGGCGATGTATTTTTTTTAACGAAAAGTTCATAGATTATTCTCCATAAGTCGCAGCTTATTCACGCTAATGTTGTTCTACCACTGTAAATAATAGCTGATCTTTCGTCTCCCAGCCAAGCGTTTTTAAAATCTCTGTCACGTCTTTAGTTCGCATCGCTATTCACTTTCATTCAAAAAGTCCTGGATAATGAAAAGTGTAAAAGTCCATTTTGTCTAACTTATTACTCAATTGTTCTTTAATCCATTTTTCACTAGCCTCGTTTAATTTTTTATCACTTCCTTTAAAACCTTTGAACGATTCTTGATATTTCTCTAAGAACTCTTTGTTCTCTTTAAAAAAATTTATAATTTTTCCTTTTGTGGACTCACTATTTCCTTTTTTATATGCCTCTTTCAAAATCTTTTGGTTTCCACTTAAACCAGCTTTTCCCGTTTTTACATCACCAACAAACAGTTTACCCTTCCTTATACCAACAATATCCGCACGAGATCTTACTACCCCCTTATCCGTCTTAGTTTTGAATACTATTTCTGTCTCGCATACTATACATCCTTCATCCCTTAATTCTTGTATTTTTTCATCGCGCTTTTTGTCATGATGCTTCCTGACTTGTGCAAGTATGTTACCCTTTCCATCATTATTGTTTTGTGGTTCTTTATTGTTTCCGTTTTTTTTCTTATTTTTACTTTCCTTCTGAGAATCTTTATTTTTTTCTTCTTGTGAGTTTTGATTTGTTTTTTCGCTATCTTCTGCAGAATTTTTCGATGCAAACCAATAGGCAAGAAAATCAGCTATAGCCGTCCCATTGCTAGAGGATCCAACAACAGTTGCTCCGCCAGCCATAAAAAGAGACAAAGCTGCCAACTCTTCTGGTGTAAGCGACACAATGAATGCTGCTAATGCTGCTACCGCAGGAAGAAAATTATTCTCCGCGGCATTTCCAGCGGCATCCGCGCCAGTATTGACATCACCACCAGCAAGGGCAGCAGCAAAGCCCCCTGTAATCCGTGCGACATCAATGGCACGATCGCTAAAGTCAGCAAACTGTGCTTCAATCTTTGCATTTATACGCGCTTGTTCTTCTGCCGTTGGAATACGACCATCCAATGCTGCTATTTCTTTTTGTATTAAATTTTTAAACCACAATTGAAACTGGAGCATAGCAGTGGCTTCGCCCACAGCCCCGCCGATAGCACCGGCAGAGCAAGCACCGCTCGCAACAGCGCCTTTTAAACAGCCAAGACCAGCGTGGGCAACAATTTGTGTGATCGTGTCTATTTTGCCTTCAGCCTTGGCGGTACCGATTTCTTCTGCCAACGATTTGCCAACCGTATCAGACAGGGCAATGCGCAGATTGTTAAAAAAGTTCTTGTCAAGAGAGCCACCCTCAAGAACCGTTTGCACGCCTGTGCCAATAGAGGCTTTGATCAGGTTCTTTTCCGCTTCAAGGGCGATACGATCAACAAAAGGAGCGGTTTTTGGCAAAGATTGTCCAACACCTGCCATTTCCGTTATTTGGCTGGTTAAGCCTGCTGTCAACATCGACGAGACAATGCTGAGAATATTCTTGGAAGAGCCAAGCTCATGCAAGGCGCCGGCAATATCACCGCGATTATTAACAAGAGCCACAGCGCTTTTGTTAATCAGTGCTTGGACACCTGCCTGTATCGCCGCATTCATGGCGGTGCTCGAGCCAAGCCCCAAAGCACCGGTAATGGCACTGGCAGCGCCCGAGGCTGCTCCGCCCGTAACCGCCGTGACAGCCAATGCCACGAGAGCCGCACCAGCTTCTGTCAGCCCTTGGGCTTTATAATCCCAGTCTTTAAATTCAGCTTGAACGGCTTGCCAATCAACTTGCTTGGATAATTCTGGATCATCACGCAGTTGCTTGATCCATGCCAAGCCTGGAGAGTGTGACAATTGCTCAAGGGATTTGTCTAAATCACCGGTTGCCTGATATTCAACAACAATGCCATTGCCCGCATCAAGCTTCATGCCACCCTTAGCATCTATGGTGACATGCTCGATGGTCTCCTTAAGGTAACCTTTGTCACCCTCACTCCACCACACAAGGTTTTCATTACGCTGATACGTGTCCTTAAAATCTTGATCCTTGTTGGTCAGAAACTTGATCTTTCCCGTATCTGATGCCAAATGCGTCTGACCACCACTTGAGAGCCCTGCCGCACCAAGTGTGAGATCCCCATTTTGCGCGTGCATGGAGAGGTCTTTGCTAAACTCCACCGTGCTTTTGTTAGTGGTAACTTCAGTTGATTGTTGACGAAACTTATTCTTTTGTTTCGATTTGTCGCCTTCTTTGCCCCTCAGATCCAAGTCAAAACTGTTAACGTCTTGCACCGAAGTCAGCGTGAGAGCACCACCACTGGTGAGATTCCCATTACCCTCTCCTTTAACCTTAGCTCCATCCATGATGAGGTCGTCGTTCGTAACAAGGTTAAGGTCATCCCCACTGTTAACTTCACTCAAACGATGCTCACTGCTTTGGGCGTTATAATGCCCTTTTTCCAATGTCTGCGCATGTTCACTTTCTAGCGCCAATGCACTAAACGTGGCAGAACCACCGATAATCATCGTCATCGGACCGCCGCTGGTGAATTCCCCACCCTCTGCGCCAAGATCACCAAGGGATTGGATGTTTAATTCATGATCAGAGAGGATTTGTCCCTTCTGCCCAGCCCGATCAACAAAACCATATGCATTCCTGTCACGGATTTTAGCGGTGCTATTGACAATCGTATCCCCTGTCATGGTAACCGTATCACCATGAATAACACCGGAAGAATTGGCTAAAAGACCTTGGCTGCTTAGCTCTACAGCACCGCTTCCAAGCAAAAACCCACCATTATTGAACAAAGTTTGCGTAGTCGAAACGTGCAGTGCATCCTCACTTACCACAGCACCGTTATTGGTAAGACGGTCCGCATTCAAGGTGACGCCATTGCCTTTCAAACGTGCACTGGCAAGATTTTCTTGCTGCGTTTTTGCCCCATAAACATCTTGTGCTAAAGAAGAATTGGGTGCCAAATAAACCCGTGGCACTAAGACCTCTTGTCCATCGACAAGGTGGATCTCAAGCCAGATCATATCCTTTTTGATCCCAGCAATCTGCTGAGGCGTTAAGGGCTTGCCTAGCTCTAACCCCAAAGGACCTTGCTGCTCCACAGTATTGTCATAGAGCCTTTGCATTTGAGCGTTAGGATCTTCAACATCAAGAAGAGTGCGATTGCCTGTTAGCTCAAAAATTTGCTCACTGACCAGACGATATTCAAAATAAGCATCCCCCAACCTTTTAAACACGTGCTCGGGCTTATAATTGCCAATCTTTTTTAAGTAATAGTCCGATCCTAAAAATTTATTTGGGTTGATAAAATCCTGTCGCGTCTCGATTAAAAACGGCACATCCGGTGATTGGCTGCCAGCCAACTCTGTCTTGACAGAGTTAAGCCCGCCTTGCGTTGGCACCTGTATGGATTCTGGTGCAGGTGTTTGGATGCTCGGTGCAAAAAGCCCTTTGTGCCCTTTCAAACCATTGATAATACCGTCCAATCGATCATTGCTGATCAGTGGTTTGGAACCGTCAAAGTCGTTGATCTGAACATCAGCCAGCTCTTGATCGCCCGGGCTTAAGCTGATCGACGGTTTAAAACCATCAACGTCAGTATTTTTAACGCCAGTCAAGCCTTTATTGCCAGAGCTTAAGCCAATTTGACCGGCTCCCTCACGCACCGCATGATTGTCAAGAGTGTCTGTAACCTTGACATCAAGAGTGCCACCCGCTTCAATCGTGCCGTAAACAGCATTATAAGTGCGCGTGATTGTTTTGCGATCAGTAGTGCTGCCATAATCTGTTATGCCTCCCCAAGAACAGGCTCCATTCAAAGGAGTGCAGTGTTTCTTCCTGCGATGCGTTTCAGTTACAATCTTGGTTGTTTCGATTAAATCGCGCCCCTCATTGAGCAGCGTATCGCCATGCATCACAATATTGCCATTGGCAGCAATTAAACTATAGCTATTGCGGATATCACCGGCATTAATTGTCAGATGACGTCCTACTAAAATCTGTGCAGCATTATCGGTAAAATGAGGCTGCTGACGAATGATCGTAGTGTCAACATCTTCCTTTATCTGGTGGTGTCTAACATTAGTGCCTCTCCATTCTCCTCGCACATAACTGTGACCAACCACTTTATCGGTAACTTCAACTCCACCTTCACGCATGTTGGTGAGAGCTGAGACATCGAAGGTCATATCGCCGGATACGGCTTCTAAAAGACCCGAGCTGTTGATCACATGACCAGCCCGCTCTCCACTTAAGCCACGGATGATGAGATTGTCTTCGGCAATGACATCGCCATGCTGATTGAGGAAAGAGCCATCCAAGGAGAGCGTTGCGGATTTCTGAGCATAAATCAGACCGCTATTGCTCAGATCACCACTCACATTGAGCGCAACCCCATCACCACTTGAACCAATACTGCCGGCATTGTCCAAAACATCTGCGGTTAAAACAAAAGCACCACCACTTTTGAGTACACCGTCTTCACCATTTAAAACCAGAGCAACTTGCCCCAATGACGGATCATGGCTTTCTGCTATAAGCGTAAAGCTGTCACTGGCTAAAAGCTGACCTGAATTGGCTAAAGAACCAAGCTTCGCATCAACAACACCGCCCACCATGATACCGGAATTGCTTAAAACACCATGGCTGTTGAGAGTAAGTACACCGCCTTGCGCTTCCACAAGCCCAGCCTGGGTGAATGTGCCTGCCTTCAGCATTACATCATAGGCGGCAACCTCGCTTGGTTCGCCCAGCGTCAAGGTGCCATCGGTTGAGAGCTCTATCCACTTTTGCGCAACAATGCGCCCCGTTTGGTTCAGAGTGTTTTGCGCACGCAAAGCAATAACGCCATTGCTTGCAAGCATACCGCTATTGGTTAAATCACCGTAACTTTCGAGAGTAAGTTCCTCACCTTGCGCTTCTATAAGCCCAGCTTGATTAAGTGTGCCTGCTTTCAGTGCCACATCATAGCCGCCAATTTGGCTTGTCTCACCCAGTGTCAAGGTGCCATCAGTTGAGAGCTCTATCCGCTTTTGCGAAACAATACGCCCCGTTTGGTTCAGAGTGTTTTGCGCATTCACAGTGATTGCGCCATTGCTTGCTATCGTACCACTATTGGTTAAATCACCGTGGCTTTCGAGAGTAAGTTCCTCACCTTGCGCCTCTATAAGCCCAGCTTGATTTAAGTGTGCCTGCTTTCAGTGCCACATCATAGCCGCCAATTTGGCTTGTCTCACCCATCATCAAGGTGCCATCAGTTGAGAGCTCTATCCGCTTTTGCGAAACAATACGCCCCGTTTGGTTCAGAGTGTTTTGCGCA
>NZ_JBHILV010000028.1:0-2434 GCF_042193505.1 Bartonella sp. TS25HLJMH | reverse complement strand
TTCACAGTGATTGCGCCATTGCTTGCTATCGTACCACTATTGGTTAAATCACCATGGCTGGTCAGTTGAAGGTCACCACGCTCAATCTCTATGTGCCCTGCTTGGATCACACTATCAGCAACAATATTAACTGCCCCTTGCGTAGAAATGAGACCATCAACATTCTCAAAACTGCCCACATCAATGCGTAAACCATCCCGCGCTAAAACATGCGCACCTTCATCATGTGTAGCGTTTGGTTGGTCTGAATTTGTCGCTTCAGCGCTTTTATTGACAAAAGACGTTGCAACAATCTTCATCTCACCGGCTAAAGCACTGAGAAGACCAGCCTCATTATTTATATGACCAGCACGTATCTCTTTCAGCCCACCAATGCTGAGAGCCTCTTCAGCAATAATTCTGCCCTGTGTGTTGGTCAGATTACCATCACTGAATAGATCCATAGATTTTTTGGCGTAAATCAGCCCGCTATTGCTGACATTTCCTGCCACATTGAGGGCAACATTCTCACCACTAGAGCCAAGCACACCGGCATTGTCTAATCGCCCTGCGATCAAAACCAAAACGCCGCCACTTTGAAGAACCCCTTCGGATGTATTCTTCAGAAAGGCTTGTTGCGGATCGACGCCTTCTTGTGCGCTTACCATCAAATGCAAATCATCGGTTGCAATAAACGTCCCTTGATTGGTAAATGCACCAATATGAGCATCGACACTCTCACCGCGCATTGTGCCGCTATTTGCGACCCCATCACGCACTTGAAGGGTTAATGCTCCCTCTTGGGCTTCCACAGTCCCTGCTTGGGTTAAAGCATCAGCACTTAAAACCACATCATAACTTAAAATCGTGCTCTCTTGACCGGTTGTGAGCATGCCACCCGCTGTCAATGCAACCTGCTGCATACTGACAATATCACCCGTGTGATTGAGGGCACCATGGGCATCCAGCGTTATCTCCCCATTGGACAACACAGTGCCTTCTTGGATCAGGGCACCGTGATGTGCATAAAGGTCAATTTTTTGCTCTGCCACTAAGCGCGCACGTGATGTAAGCTCTGCTGCTTCCACCAAAAGAGAGCCGCCGGCGCTATAATGTCCAGCGCCTACAGTGAGCCCATCATCGGCGCTCAAGACAATATTCCCCTTGGCACCAATATGGTTGTTTAAAGCGGTGATTTGATTGGTTTTAATGGTCAGATCGCCAAGGGAAGAAACCCCTGTTTGATCATTGTCTTGCGTGCGGCTTAGATCAATTGTTGCTGCTTGGATCTCTAAAAGATCACCGGCTGCTATCCGCCCATCCCCCGCCTCAAGCTTTACTGCCTGTAAGTGCAAAGAACCCGTCGCTGACTGTTGACCATCACTCCCAATACCGCTTGCTAGAAGAGCATGAGACTGGAGCTTGATCACATCAGCGTGCACATCAACAGCACCGCTTGCCGCAACGCGAGCTTGCTCAGCCAATTCAACATGTTTCAAAGCCTTCAGTTCAACTGCTTCTTCTGAAAAAAGCAGATCTTTTACATGTACACTGTCGTGGTGGGAGTGAGCCTTCACCACTCCTTTGGCACGTGCTTTGGCAATCACCAGCTTGCCATCACTTGTCAATCTCATGGCGCCTGCATTGGCAACCATGTCTCCGCGCATCTTAACGCCGGCGCCTTTATCATTGGCAATCACGCGGATCTGCCCCGCATACATTCCACCAAACTCACTGGAATCAATCGCCAATTCTAGCTCTTTGCCATCAGAGCCAAGAGAAGTTGCTTCGCGCTTGTGATAATCAAAATGATTGTGACCAGCGATAACAGCCAAATCTCCTTTGACCTGTATGGGACCCCCGACACTAATCTTGCGCGAAACAAGATCAAAAATATCTAATGCACTCCCATCAGCCCCACGAGCGCCTATGGTGATATCACCACCCTCAACACGCAATCCACTCAAAGCCCCATCGGCTCCAATAATCGGTTGTCCGGTCGATAAAGTCACCCGCGGTGTATTAATAAAGCCACAACCGTTACAGGTAATCCCATTGGGGTTAGCGATAATAACATCCGCCATATGCCCATGTACTTCGCTCACGCCTTCAAGACGCGAGCGATTGGCACTCACCACTTCATTGAGGATAACCTTTGCTGCACCGCTATAACGCAAATTGCCGTTGCCTGGCACCAATCCCCCAAGCTGTGAACGCGAGACTTCCTCAGTCGAATTGTTCAAAATCACGCCATGGGTATCAACATTGAAACTGTCATATTTGTTATGAGAAAGACCCTGTCCATTGGGGCGAACAATATCAATCAGCGGCACATCATTGCCGGCTTTTCCCACCGTGGGGCGGAAAACAGAGCCAACCCCATCAGCTGCTTTAATCCCTTGGCTTTCTTGTGCGACAGGACTTCGCGCTCCAAGCGCTTGTGCTTGCAACAACA
>NZ_JBHILV010000027.1:0-10750 GCF_042193505.1 Bartonella sp. TS25HLJMH | reverse complement strand
AACAAAATTTGGATTTTTGGTTGGCACTTCAAGCCCCCCTCCGGTTGCGAGCGCCCTCGCATTGGTATTCCGGGAGTCTAAAAGTACTGAGCTTAATCAGCTTTTTGCTTTTAGTGCTCATCGCACCTGGACATAGCAAAATCTCCCGGAATTCCGGGATACCCGCAATGCGGGATAAATTTATGTATTAAGCTTTCGGGCTTTTAGCTCCCTATTTGATCGTTGCGTGGACGATCAAAAACACGTGCTTATCAATAAAGTAATTTCAGGAGATTGGCAAGAAAAATCAAAATAATCTCAAAGACTATAAGATTGGGTAATTTTTAAAAAAGTGCGAAATATGGATTATAAATCGCGTTTTTTCCTATCAAAATGTCGATAAAATTTGGATTTTTAGTTGGCACTTCAAGCCCCCCTCCGGTTGCGAGCGCCCTCGCATTGGTATTCCGGGAGTCACAAGTACTGAACCCTAGTCAGTTTTTTTGCTTTTAGTGCTTAAAGCACTTGGACATAGCAAAAACTCCCGGAATCCCGGGGCCCCCACAAAAGTGGGTTCAATTGTACGCTAGGGTTTAGGGCTTGTTTTCCCTCTTGATCGTTGCGTGGACGATCAAAATATCTTTTAAGTGATAAAGTAATTTCAGAAGATTGGCAAATAAAAATAGTTTTTATTTATAAACTTTATTTTTTAATGAGAGGCTTTCCGCCTCTCAAACTTGCCGGAACGCTCACCAAAATCATGAGATCAGACCCGCATTTAATGAGGGGACTAACAATCCTAGGTTCTTAAGGTCAAGGAGACCATTACATGGCGCCTAACGGCGTCCTTGACAAAAAGAACCTAACGGCTTGTTTGATTCCTTTCACGCGGCTCCGAAATCATGATTAGAAGGGGAGCTTATAGGGTGGTGATATCAGGCATATCAATTTATCAAGGTGTTTTTTAGAGTGTGATGAATATTAGGCTGGATTTCTTTGTCTGGTCTGATGAAATAGTTTCATTTGAGGGGGGTGATCTGAAGTGCGTGGGGGTGTTGGGTAAGAAGCTGGGTTGTAGAGTATTGTTTTCATAGCAGCGCGCGGGGCGGTGTGGAGGTTTCATTTGGCTTCTTTCTGTAAATATGTAAAAGCGTGAAAACGTATATTCGTGAAAAAGGAGTGGAGGATTTGTGCAGTGTGTATGCTTTTGGCATGGTATGGAATGTGGTGAGATAAATGGGGGAAAGAGTTTCTGTGAATGGAGTGGTAAGCTGGAATGAAGAGGTGGGAAATTGACGGGAGAAGGGAAGATGGTTTGGGGATGAAGAGTCTGTGAAGGGAGGGGAAGTTGGATGAAGAGGTGGGTGCGTTGACGAGAGAGGAGAGAGGGTTTGGGGAATGAGAATGAACAGATTAGAGGGGTGTGGTGTGGATAAAAGGCGGGGGTGCGAAGGGATGCATGAAGGATGGTGTGAGGAGATAGCGCTTGGCTTATGGTACTTGATGAAGTGGTGTCATTTGAGGGGGGATCTGAAGTGCGTGGGGGTGTTGGGTAAGAAGTTGGGTTGTAGAGTATTGTTTTCATAGCAGCGCGGGGCGGTGTGGAGGTTTCATTTGGCTTCTTTCTGTAAATATGTAAAAGCGTGAAAATGGAAATATGCAAAAAAGGAAAAGGCTTTATGTTGTTAGGGGGCGTTGTGGTTAATGAGACGGAATGTATAGGGAGTGTTTTCAAGCTGGGAGAGCAACATAAATAGAGGATAGCTTAAATGAAGTGTGTGAGAGGAAAAATGAGTCAGTCTGTACGGAAAATGCATAGAGTGTGAAGTGTGGGGCGGTGAAGCATGTCGTGAATGGGTGTGTGGAGGAGGTTTTTGAAAAAAGGAGGGGACTTTTGGATGGGAAGGGGTGTTTATCCAAATGGCGCGTGTTTAGGGGTGTGGAAGGTGAGGTAAAGTTGGAGGGATGAGGATTGTTTGTAAGTCGTGGAGGATAGACAGAGGCGTTGGGAAAACGCTTGAGGGGGAGAAAATTTAGCGTAATTTCTTGTTACTCTGAAATCAAGATCATCATAAAATTGGAGGAAATGGGTGGGTAAAATTAGTGGAGAGAAAGTTTTGAGCCTCAATATCTGTGGTGATATGTGTGGTGATGTTTTTTGAGCGCATGAGAGAGTAAACTTGAAAAACCTTTCTCTTTTTGTTGAATTTTTATTCACAAACTCAAGAAAATAGGATATGAACGCTGGAAATAACGCACAGCTTAACAAAATATGTGCACTGTAAAGGAAATGATTGTTTATGTCAAAAGAAGAAGTTTTAGAATTTTCTGGTATCGTTACTGAACTCTTACCGAACGCAATGTTTCGTGTGAAACTGGAAAATGATCATGAAATTATTGCGCATACTGCTGGTAGAATGCGAAAAAATCGTATCCGCGTGTTGGCAGGTGATAAAATCATGGTGGAAATGACACCTTATGATTTGACAAAAGGGCGCATTACATATCGCTATAAGTAGCCTAAGGGGTGGCTTGCGCTTTTTTGTAAAAGCCATCATATTATTTCTATTATTTTTTAACAGTTTTTAAGCTTGCTCTTCATGAGTGAAAAAAGGGGAGTGTTTGAATGCCCTTGAAAAACTGTAAAATCAATGCGGTAAAAAGATAAGGAGATTAATGGCGTTTAAAAGGGGCGCTTAAAAGGGGTGAGAGGGAAGTCGATTGTGAAGGGGTGGAAATGAAAAATATAAGAGAGTGGGGGAAAAAACGTTTGGCAGATACTCTTACAGAAGAAATTCATTTGGTGCTTGCTTCCGCTTCGCCAAGACGTTTAGCGCTCTTAGCACAAATAGGGATTGATCCTCAGCAGGTTTGTGCAAGCGATATTGATGAAACGCCAAAATTAAAAGAACATCCTGCAAACCTTGCCAAACGTTTGGCAAAAGAGAAAGCGCTGAAAGCTCAAGAAATTTTGCGCTGGTACAATCAGAATGGTCAAGAAGAGTTGCAGAATGGTCAAGAAGAATTACCTCAACAGAAAATGATTATCTTGGCTGCTGATACGGTGGTGGCTGTGGGGCGCACCATTCTCCCCAAACCAGAGGGTGAAGACGAGGCTTATGAATGTTTGCGATACCTTTCTGGGCGTTCACACAAGGTCTATGGCGCCGTTTGTGCGCTCAATGAACGTGGAAAAATAACCGTAAAATTGGTTGAAAGTCGTGTCCGTTTTAGACGCTTAACTTCTGCTATGATGAAGGCTTACCTTGCTTCTGGTGAATGGCAAGGGAAAGCTGGGGGCTACGCTATTCAGGGAAAAGCCGGTGCTTTCGTCGTCCATATGGCTGGTTCTTACTCCAATGTGGTTGGTTTACCGTTGGCTGAAACAGTCGATCTCTTGACCGCTTATCACTATCCACTTTTCACTCACTGGGCTGAAGAAACGCATTAGAAAAACGTTAAGGCAAGATCAATGCAAGGTGAAAAGCAACAAAAAGAGAAAAGCAAAAATGAAAAAAAAGGAACAGAAGAAAAATTAATGAAGGAGCAGATGACAAAGGTGCGCCAAGAAAAAAAAGAGCTAAATTTGCAAAAAGAGATTCGTCCTCCGCATCCTTGTCCGATTTGTGGTCAAATGTCACAACAAAACGCCTATCCTTTTTGTTCCACACGGTGCCGAGCCATTGATCTTAATCGTTGGCTTTCAGGCGCTTATATTTTACCGCCCCCGACGCAGAAAAGTGATGAAGAAGAATAAGAGTCCTTTTGAGGAGAGAACGCTCAGAGCGTTTTTTGTGTTGGAGCTGAAGGGAAGGCGCGCGGGTTTATCGTAAATGGATTCAAGAGCTGGATTAACGGCTTGGTTATTGTCGTCATTCGTAGAGACGCAGATTAAGTTCAATCAACGATGGAAGTTTTAATACATATCTAAGACTTAGCACCAGTGGTTTTGTAATTATCAATTTCTTTGTTGCAGGAAGGTTGATAATGCCTTTAAGGTGTGAGGGAAGAATTGATATCCAATCAGTATTGCTAACAAAAAAGAAGGGGCGCGTGTTTTGGTGCAAATAGATGGGGCAACAAAAAATCGCTTGCTGGTGCTTTTGCTGGGTAATGGCATGGTGTCATTTGGGGGCTGGATTGATTATATCGTGATTTTGACCGTATCTGTGTTCTATTGGAAAGCTGATCAATATGATGTCGCTTTTATTGGAGCGGCAACATTATTACCTGGTATCGTTCTGTCTAAGCCAATTGGAATGTTGGTCGGTGGCCGTTATATGATACATTGGTTGCGTGCATCGTTGTTGTTACGGGCGTTATGTACTGTCGTTTTATTGATGGCTACTAGTCTGCAAGGATTTATTATACTGGCAGTTATTCGAGCGACATTCAATAGTCTAGCTATTCCAGCAATTTCCGTTCTCAGTGCAAATTCTGTGCCTGAAAACGGACGGACTCGTTACTATTCTGTGCTTAACATGATCAATAGCATGGCGAAGATGATAGGACCTGCTTTGGGGAGTATGCTCTCTGCGTTTTTGTCAGATACATATACTTTATTGTTGTCTGGATTTCTGACATTGCTAGGCTTTATAGTGTTTTGTTGTATTGGTGCAAAACCTGTCTCGTCGCTCATGGTAAAAACAGCGAAAACCATGAAATCACAGCATAGGCTTTATGGGACAACTTGGTATGCCTATGTGGCGGTGATGTTTGTGTATTTTGCCATGATCTTTATGGTGAATAATCAGTTGCCTATCATCCTTAATGCACTGAAAATGAATAAACAGGCTCTTGGGATGTTGGTATCTGCTTCAGGGATTGGTAATTTTCTATATGGGTTTTGGAGAGTGAAACAATCAAAGCATAAACCCCTTACAGGAAAAATATCAGAGTTGTTAATGCCTGCAATGTCAGCAATGGTTTGTTTTGTACTGATCTCAGTGTGCTTTTTTTACTTGGATTTACTCCGTATTGAGACTTTGTTTTTCTGTTTTTTCCTCATCGGGATGGTTAGTGCCTACTTTTCCATATCTTCTAACGTTTATCTGGTAACCAATTTCAATGAACAGATTGGGTTGGCTTCTGGATGGGTGCAGTCTATACAAAATTTAGCTATGTTGGTGGCTCCTTTTGTTGGAGCGTTTGTTTTAGGTCACACTACGGCTGGGCAGTTGTTCCTTTTTTCTGGATTGAGTGGATTATTCTGTTTATTGGGTATCGGGATATTGGTGAACCGTTCTTTGTTCATTATTCATTCTGAATGATTGGCTCATCAATGAAATAAGTGTTTTAAATCATTTTTCTGAGATTTAGAGCGCGCGGGAAACCCAGCATCGGGCAGCTTTTACAATGTTATAAGCTCAATCTTTTGATTTTTACTTAACCGCTCATATGTTTGTTCTGTCTTGTCTTTGCCTTCTCGATACTGTTTCACTGTTTCGTAAACGCAATCGGGGCATGGTTTTGAGTAACGATTGCACTGTATTGAACCCTGTTATGCCATGAATAGTCAAACTTTAAACCCCAGCTGCTGATCCTTAATCAGCTTGACTTTAAGCAATAATGGAAACAGAAAATGAGCTATAGTATAAATTATCCTATATGCCGTAAAATATCACTCTTGGAGGTATGGTGATATCAGGTATGGGAAACTTTAGGCAGGGGGTATGTTAATTGTTGTGCTTTTGCTTAATCAGAAATCAACCACAAGATTGCTTTTTGTTTTTTTGGCTGGAGCTCTCTAAAGTTTTTTAAAAGTGCGTGTTCTTTTTCGCTATAGGTGCATTGATCGAGGTGTAAGAGAGTTTCTTTTGTAGGAATATCTTCTTTTGTGGCAAGGTCTGCATAAAAAAAGCTTATGGGAATTTCCAGTTTTTGGGCGATTTCCAGTAAACATTTGGCACTTACACGATTTAAGCCTTTTTCATACTTTTGAATTTGTTGGAAACTGACACCTAAATGGCTTCCTAATTCTTTTTGAGAAAGCGCCATTGAAATGCGTCTGTGACGGATTCTTTTGCTTAATCAGAAATGTCGATAAAATGTGGATTTTTAGTTGGCACTTCAAGCCCCCTCCGGTTGCGAGCGCCCTCGCATTGGTATTCCGGGAGGTTGAAAATACTGAACCTAAATCAGCATTTTGCTTTTAGTGTTGAGAACACTTGGACATAGCAAAAACTCCCGGAATCCCGGGAAACCCACAGAGTGGGATAAATTTATGTTTAGGTTTCGGGTCTTCAACTCCCTATTTGACCGTTGCGTGGACGATCAAAATCACACTTTAAGTGATAAGGCAATTTCAGGAGATTGGCAAGAAAAATCAAAATAATTTCAAAGGCTATAAGATTGGGTACTTTTTAAAAAAGTGTGAAATATGGATTATAAATCGCGTTTTTTGCTTAATCAGAAATGTCGATAAAATGTGGATTTTTGGTTTGCACTTCAAGCCCCCCCTCCGGTTGCGAGCGCCCTCGCATTGGTATTCCGGGAGTCAAAATACTGAGCTCTAGTCAGTTTTTTGCTTTTAGTGTTGAGAACACCTGGACATAGCAAAATCTCCCGGAAACTCAAGATATTCGCAAAGCGGGTTCGTTTTTACGCTAGAGCTTAGGGCTCGTCTTCCCTCTTGATCGCTGCGTAGACGACTAAAACACTTTTAAATTTGTAAAGTAATTTCAGTATATTGGCAAGAAAAATCAAAAATATTTTTTATTCTGTTATGCCATAAAACATCGCTCTTTTAGGGGGGGGAAGAGCTAGAATATTCATGATAGGGCTTGATTTGTTGAGTCTGAGGAAGTGCTGTCGTTTGAGGAGGGGTGTCTGAAGACTGTAAGGGGGATTAGGCAAAAAGCTTTGTTCGTTTACAGACCAGTGTTTATAGAGCAGCGCGGAGTGGTGAACCTTTCCTTTAGCTTTGTTCTGTAATGATGTAAAAGCGTAAAAATGTATATCCGTAAAAGTGAAGTGGAGGATTTGTGGATTTATGCATTGTGCGTGTTTTGGGGTCACGTTGGGCTTTTGTCTGGCGTGGAATGTGGTGAGATAAATGGGGGGGGAGGCATTTGTGAATGGAGGGGGAAGTTGGGAGGAAGAGGGGTGTTAAGCGCGTTGACTGGAGAAGAGTGTGTGGGGAATATTTTAGGCTGGACTTAACTGCCTTGTCTGATGAAGTGCGTCTTTTGGGGGGTGGTGATAATTATATGAAGTGATCAGTAGTCCTTCCCTAGATAAGAAGCTGGATTGTTTATAGAGCAGCGTGGGGTGGTGAACCTTTCCTTTAGCTTTGTTCTGTAATGATGTAAAAGCGTAAAAATGTGAATCTGTAAAAGTGAAGCGGAAGATTTGTGCTTTGTGTATTGTGCGTGTTTTTGGTCATATTGGGCTTTTGTCTGGCGTGGAATGTGGTCAGAGAACTAGGGGGGGGTGAAGAGACTGTGAATGGAGGGGGAAAGCTGGGATGAAGAGGGGGGTGAAACCCGTTGGTGGGAGAAGAGTATGTGGAGGGAATGGTGGGGTTGTGATGGTGGAGGGTATAGGGGAGGTGCAGTTTTTATTTAAATAATGACAGTGCACCTTTCTCTCCCTCTTGCTATAGGGCTTGTGAGGACCCATATTCTTTTTAGCACTACGGTTCTTCTTCATGTGGCATCATTTGCGGTGTTTGGTGAGGGGTGGTCGGTCCTTTGAAGATGTCTCTTTTGTGGGATGTTGGGGGAATTTAAAGTGCGGCGGTGGCTTGAGATTTAAGGAAAAAAAATGAACTTGGAAAAATATAGCGAACGGTTGCAAGGTTTTTTACAATCAGCACAAAATAGCGCTCTTGCTTCTGATCATCAGCAATTTATGCCGGAGCATCTGTTAAAAGTACTGTTAGACGATTCTCAAGGGTTGGCAGCATCATTGATCCAAAAAGCGGGTGGTGATCTTACTCTTATTCGAAAGGCGCTTAACAAAGCACTTGATGCTTTGCCAAAAGTGCAAGGGGGGAATGGACAGCTCTATTTGTCTCAGCCGTTGGCAAAAGTTTTTAACATGGCTGAAGATCTGGCAAAAAAAGCCGGTGATCAATTTGTGACTGTGGAGCGTGTGTTGCAAGCACTGATCATGGAAAAGACCGCAAAAACCGCTGATGTTCTCACAAGTGGTGGTTTGACAGTGCAAGCGCTTAATCAGGCTATTAATGATTTGCGGAAGGGAAAAACAGCGACAAGCCCCCATGCCGAAAGCCAATATGATGCTCTGCAAAAATATGCTCGTGATTTGACAAAAGATGCGCGTGAAGGAAAACTTGATCCTGTTATTGGGCGGGAAGAGGAAATTCGCCGCACTATTCAGGTGCTTTCACGGCGTACCAAAAATAATCCTGTGCTGATCGGTGAACCAGGGGTGGGGAAAACAGCTATTGTGGAAGGGTTGGCATTGCGCATTGTTAATGGCGATGTGCCTGAAACTTTGCGTGATAAACAGCTTCATGCGCTCGATATGGGAGCACTTATCGCTGGCGCAAAATATCGTGGGGAATTCGAAGAGCGCCTCAAAGCAGTGCTGGCAGAGGTACAAGCTGAAAATGGTCAGATCATTTTGTTTATTGATGAATTGCATAATCTCGTGGGGGCAGGAAAATCCGATGGGCCTATGGATGCTTCCAACTTGCTAAAACCTGCTCTCGCACGCGGAGAACTCCACTGTGTGGGGGCTACGACTTTGGATGAATATCGAAAATATGTCGAAAAAGATGCTGCTCTTGCACGCCGCTTCCAGCCGGTCTTTGTGCCTGAACCCTCTTTAGAGGATACTATCTCTATTTTGCGCGGTATTAAAGAAAAATATGAACAACATCATAAAGTGCGCTTGGCAGATAGTGCACTGATCGCGGCAGCGCGTTTGTCTAACCGCTATATTACGGATCGTTTCTTGCCTGATAAAGCCATTGATCTTATTGATGAAGCGGCGGCACGGTTGCGGATGCAAGTCGATTCAAAGCCGGAAGAACTTGATGCCATTGATCGGCGTATTTTACAATTGAAGATCGAACGTGAAGCTTTGAAAACTGATGTGGAGCCAACAGCAAAAGAACGTTTGCAAAGCGTGCAGGATGAACTGAAAACATTGGAACAACAGTCTAGCGAAATGACAACGGCTTGGCAGGCTGAGAAACAAAAATTAGGGCATGCTGCTGATTTGAAAAAACAACTCGAAGAAGCACGTAATGCTTTGGCTATTGCACAGCGTGATGGACAATTCCAAAAAGCTGGAGAGCTCGCTTATAGCGTTATCCCTGAACTCGAAAAACAATTGAGCATCGCTGAAAATGATGACCAACAAAATCATCTTGTTGAAGAAACGGTTACTGCTGAACATGTGGCACGGATTGTTTCACGCTGGACCGGTATTCCTGTTGATCGAATGCTGGAGGCAGAACGCGAGGCGCTGTTGCGGATGGAAGATGAAATTAGCAAACGTGTGATTGGTCAGGGTGAGGCTATTCAAGCTGTTTCTCGCGCTGTACGCCGTGCGCGCGCAGGGTTGCAAGATCCCAATCGCCCCCTTGGCTCTTTCATGTTTTTGGGTCCTACTGGTGTGGGAAAAACCGAATTAACCAAAGCTCTTGCTGCTTTTCTTTTCCAAGACTCCAATGCCATGTTGCGCATCGATATGTCGGAATATATGGAAAAACATGCTGGGGCGCGGCTTATTGGGGCGCCGCCTGGATATGTTGGATATGAAGAGGGAGGCGTGCTGACCGAAGCCGTACGAAGAAGACCTTATCAGGTCATTCTGTTCGACGAAATTGAAAAAGCACATCCTGATATTTTTAATCTCTTGTTGCAAGTGCTCGATGAGGGACGTTTGACCGATAGTCAAGGACGTACCGTCGATTTTCGCAATACCTTGCTGATTATGACTTCTAATCTTGGCGCTGAATTTTTAACCGCTTTGCCTGAAGGACAAACAACCGATCAGGCAAAAAATGATGTCATGAATGTCGTCAAAGCGGCTTTTCGTCCTGAATTTTTAAACCGTATTGATGAGATTATTCTCTTTCAAAGATTGCAACGCCACGATATGGAAGCGATCGTTGATATTCAGATAGAACATTTGCAAAATTTGCTCAATGAACGCAAAATAACTTTGCAAATCGAGCCAGAGGTGAGAAAATTTCTTGCCGATAAAGGCTATGATCCCCTCTATGGTGCACGTCCACTTAAACGGATTATCCAAAAAGAAATTCAAGACCCGATGGCGGAAAATATCTTGTTTGGAAAAATTCACGATGAGACAACGGTGAAAATTACAAAACAAGGGGATCGGTTGGAATTTTTGCCTGAAGATTAAGTTTGGAGAAATTTACGCTATAAAGGGGCGGTGATAATCCTATTATGTGATAAAACACCGCTCTTTGAGGCGTGCTGATTTAGAAAAATTCACGATGAGACAGCGGTATTTTATTGCAAAGCAAAGGGAGTGGTTGGTGTTTTTGCATGTTAAATGAGCGTTCTCGAATATCGTAGGGTTCTTTTACTTCTGGTTGTCGTGAAAACTATTTTCTTGCAATGTTATAAGTGAAGTCACAAGCGGGATTGCTTTATTGCTTTGTGCGTAAAAGCGTTAAAGAGAAGTGCCGTTTATCCGCCGTAAAACACTGCTCTTTGAGGGGGTGTGGGGTGCTAGAATATTTGAGGGCAGGGCTTGAGTTATTGAGCCTGATGAAGTGCTGTTGTTTGAGGGGTCGTGATCTGAATCTTATATGTTAGGGGGATTA
>NZ_JBHILV010000026.1:0-12381 GCF_042193505.1 Bartonella sp. TS25HLJMH | reverse complement strand
TGTGCTGTAAAAACATCATCGCTTGAGGTGTGGTGTAAGGCATAAAAACTTTATGCATGGGGTGTTTTGATGAGAGAATACTATGGTATTTAGTTTTTTATTCAATATGCAAAAGAAACATTATAAGTCAAAATCTTCTTTAATGTGATAATGTTTTTTGAGAATTTAAAAAAATATAAGTTTAAATAAAAAAGCAACACAAAGTGCTGCTTTTTTATTTAAGTTAAAATTAGCTTCTGCTTTAGAAACGATAACGTATCCCGCCAGACAAATTGGTGCCAGATACACCGGCTTTTTGCAGTTTTTGCCGATAGCTGATATCAGCGCTTAGTACGATATTTTGAGAAAAATATGCATTCACCCCCATGCCTCCCTCAACTGAAGAGCCGGTAGGATCAACATGAAAGGTATCAGCAATTTTTATTGTTTTACCATCACCAAAAGCTCTGCTAACATTTACTTTGCCATAGAAGGAAACAGCCTTACTTTCTTCAGCAGCCATTATAGTTTTTGTTAAACGTCCACCAATACGCACCAACCATTGATGCGGATTGCCCATGTCAACTTTTAAGCCATCGGCATCTGAGAAGATATCAAACTTGAGATTTTGATAAATGAATTGTGCTTGTGGTTCAAATACCAATCCTTTTGTATTGGTCGCTAATTTCTGACCAATGGTTGCAGATATATTAAGCATCTCAGTACCATCCAGTTTTGCGGCATTTCCAACAAGAGCTGTGGTAATATTTCCTTTTAACTTTCCGTAAGAAAGAAGTGTGTTTACATATATACCATTGCTATGTTGGATGCCGCTGTAAGCGGCAAGAGACCATTTATCAAGTGTCGTCTTTTCAGAATCTTGCATTTCTTTTGGCGTAAAGGCAAGTTTTCCGTATGTTCCTAAAAAACCAAAATATGAGCTTATGTCTTTGCCTTCCAAGGCGGCTAATATGACACCCAGTTGTAAAGCAGTATAGTTTACATCAGCACCATAACCATAATGCAGTGGATCGCGGTTGGAAGATAAGGTGACTTTATCGCCGTAGGAAGAAAAAAAGATACCATCCTTTTTATTGTCTTCTGCCCCAAATACTGTTGTTCGCATATTGTCTAACAACGTGTTTTGATTGTTGACATCAGTAAATCCAGCAGAAAATAAAGTATTAGATATGGTTAAATAGTTTGCTACCTGTGGTAAAAGTGCTCGAACTTTTTTATCCTTATCAATGTAGGCATTCTGTAAGCGGAAATCCCAAAAATTACTGTTCTTACCAAAAAGGTTTTGGCTTTCATGAGATGTTCCAGGTTTATAGCCTGTAAGTACATACTTATAAGGTTGCTTCTCTATTGTCATATAGTTTCCTGCTAACGTGAAGGAATTTTCGTTTGCTTGTCCGGAAACTTGAATGATTGAAATCCCATGTGTCCCTAAAGGAAGTGACGCCATGTGTTCTCCCCAAACAGCAGAGCTATCGGTTGTTTTTTTATCTGTTTTTCGGAGATTGATGTGAACAACAGTACGGCCTGAGACATCACCATTAATCACAATGCGATCGGTTTGTTGCTCCGTGATAGGAGAATGTTTATTCCATTGAGTATTTACATAAATTTCTGCAACACCTGTTGCACTATAAACCGCTTCTGTATGAGCTGTTCCTTCTCCTTTTGGAAGATTAGGTCCTATAAACAGAGTTTGGTAATGTCCCTCCACTGGCTTGTCAAACATAATGACACTATCTGTAAGGCGCAATCCAGAAAGGTTAGAGTATAATTTTTCATCAACACCAAACTGTACATGGTCATCTGAAACATTATCATTATTTTGGGCGTTTTTATTTGCCTTTAAAAGCCATTTCGTCTCCTCTTTTAGATCAAAAACAGTTCTATTATCTTTAGAAGTTCTTACTCGACCTTCTAAAGAAGAGTGGTTAGAAACCAGTGTAAGGGTGTTTGTGAAAGCATTTTCGTTTTTTATATTTTTTAATAAAATATCGGCATGAATTTCTGAATTTTTAAGGCTGACTTCACCGTTTATGCCTGTTCCATAAAGGTTGATACCCCTACCATGTTCAACGAAAATCTTTGTATTCTCTAGAGTTACTTTATCGGCAATATTGGCTACATCTTGTTCTTGAACGGCGTTGGCATTCCTTTCAGCATTGCGTGTATATCGTTTTCTAGGGGCATTATACGGATTGTCGCGGAAAATAATACCGTCCACTTCATGATTGCCCGTGACATGTACGCTTGAATCTTTTAGTTTGATTGTTCCCTCTATGTTTAGCAAACCAACTGTTTCTGCTGTTACAGTAATACCTGTAGCATCAATTTCTCCACCATCTGATACACTTAGTGCAACAAAACGCGCATCAACAGTTCCCCCTATCATGTTGATTTTTGAATTATTGCCCTCTGCATGTACAGCAAAACCATTGTCTTGAATTTTTTTGTTATGTAGCGTTATGGTTTTACCGTTTTCAGCCTCAATTCCGGAGCTTATATCCTCAATTTGTGTAGACTTTTCAGGTTGTTTTATTGGTGATATTGGTTTTTTAAGCTCTGATTTTTCAGATATTTTTTGTGCAGAGGCAGATTGTACGGGCGCTGGTTTTACAGATTTTGGCGGTACCGGTAATGCTGGTTTTCCAGTTTCTGGTCTTAAAGATATTGGCTGTGCGAGTTCTGGTTCTTTAAGTGTTGGCGATAGCTCTGTTGTTGGTTTTGTAGGTTCCGCTCTTGTAATAAGTGTTGGTTGTAAATTCAGTGAAGGCTGTGTAGGTTCTGACTGTGAGGATACAGTAGAATTTTCGGGCATTTTTTTTCTGGAAGAGTCTGTAAAAGAAGTGGAAACACCTGAACGTCTTCTAGATTTTACTTCCATTCCTGCTGTTGGAGCTATCTCTGTCGTTGGAGATTGTGTAAGAGTATCTTGTGTGGCTGTAGGGTTAGATTGTACACCTTCTGCCACTTTAGTCTTTGATGTTTGTGTACTTCCTTGGCTAAGATCAGAGTTTTGTTTTGAAGAAGAAATTGTATTTCGAATTAAATTTCCTTCAAGTTGTGTTGTGGGAGGTAGAGTGCCCGTAGAAGTAGGCGTTGTAGATTCACTCTTTGTAGGAGGAGGGGTTATGATCGTTCTTGTAGTGCTAGATGTTAAAGGTGGATACGGAGATGATGCATTTGAATATAGATTAGAAGTTCTGGATTCACCTATTGGATTCTCAGCATGAGCGGGTTGCGGAGAAGGGAGATCTATTGTAGGTTGTGCATTCGTATCATGAAGAGCATAAGACAAGCTGGTGGAAGAACAAAACAGAATTCCAGAAACTGTGTATAGTAAAAAACTTTTTTTCATATAGATGTATTCCTAAATATTTCCCCCTCTCATAAAAGATAAAACTTTGACCTCATTATGTTTCTTTTGCGAGAGACAAAATGAAACATAATGAGAGCGCTTTATATTTCAAGATAGGAATACAAGTATTTTTAAAAATGATAGCGGATTCCAGCGGAAATATTTATTACAGATATGCCATCTTTTTTGAATTTATGTTGATAGCTGAGATCATTATGAAGCTCGATATTTTGAGATAAATGCGCCTGAATACCAAAACCACCTTCGATTAAAGATCCCATAGCAGCAAGCGGAAGGTTTTTACTAAAAGTTTTGATCGCGTTCAGTTTGCCGTAGAAGGAAAGGGCATGGCCTTTGTTTTGCGTCAAACGTCCGCCAATACGGAGCAACCATTGATGAGGTTTGCTTATGTCTATTTTAGAGTTATCGTCATCTGAGAAAGAGCCAAGCATGAGACGCTGATAAACAAGTTGTGCTTGCGGTTCTAGGATTACACCTTCCAAACTAGTTGACAGTTTGTGACCAACAGTTGCAGCGGCTCCTAATGTTTTACTATTATTTACTTTTGAAGTATGTTTGATGAAAGCTGTGGTGTTATTTTCTTTGAAAATTCCATAAGAGAGAAATCCACTTGCATATAGGCCACTGTCATGTTGAATATTTCCATATGCGGTGAGTGACCATTTATCAAGCATTTTCTTATGAGAGCTTTCTTTGTTTTTAGGAGTAAAAGACAATTTCCCATATGTTCCGAAAAGACCAAAATTGCTGCTGATATTTTGATCGTGTAGCGCTATTAATGTTGCCCCTGCTTGCAATGCAGCATAGCGAATATCTGCTTGAACACCATCTTGTTTTTCTTGAATGCTGGAAGAAAAGGTGCTCTTATTGCCATAAGTGGATAAGAAAACCCCTCTCTCTGGATGATCTTTGGGTTCAAACATTGTTATTTGCATATTGTCTAACGAGATATTTTGATTGTTGACATCAGAAAAACCGACAGAAAACATCGCAATAGGCATAACTAAAGAGCTTTCTTTTTGTGGCGTAAGAACTGTTCTTTTTTCTGCCAAATCAAGAGAAGCAGAAGTTGCGGCTGCTTCATTATCTGTAAGTTTAGAGGTGCTTTCGGTATCAGCGGTAGCGGTTCTCTTAACTTTTGTGGGTAATTTCACATGAGCTTTTGCGGATGTGTTAAGAGTCGTTTTCGATGCTTGTGTTGGTGTGTTTATTAAATCAATGGTATGGCGTGTTTGAGGGTTTAAGCCAGAAGCGGTACTGGTAGACGTAAAATTAAAAGAAGAAAAAAACAAAGCACAAGCGGCTGTACATAATAAAAGATTCTTATGCATAAAGATGTTCCTTAAGATATTTTTCTTTGTTTTGCTAAAAATGAACCACCTTTTGACACACTACAATTTTTGTAATGTAGTAAAATATAAGCAGCACTGTTTTCATCTCAGCGCTGCTTATGCGTCAAAATAGAGAGCTAAGATTTCTAAAAGCGATAACGCATTCCACCGGAAAAATTAATTCCAGAGATACCAGCTTTTTGAAGTTTATGTTGGTAATTAATGTCAGCATGAAGTGCGAGATTTTTAGAAAGCTGCGCGTTAATGCCAAGCCCACCTTCAAGGGAAGAGCCCATAGAATCGAGGTAGAAAGATTCAATAACATCGATAGTGCGCTTTTCACTAAAAGCTTTGATGACATTCAATTTACCATAAAAAGAAAGAACACGATCTTTTTCAATGGGAAGCATTGTTTTCGTTAAACGCCCTCCAATACGGATTAACCATTGATGAGGGGGCTTTATATTAACCTGGAAGCCATCAATATCTGAAAGAGTGCCAAATGCAATATGTTGATAAATAAGTTGTGCTTGTGGTTCAAAGGACACTCCTTCAACACCAGTTGCTAGTTTTTGTCCAACGGTAGCTGATATATTTAATGCATCCGTATTGTTTAACTCTGTGGTGTTGCCGATAAGGACTGTTGTAATATGTCCGTTTAAAATGCCGTAAGAGAAAAGTGCATTAACATAGAGACCATTGTCATGGTGGAGGTTCCCATATGCCGTAAAGGACCATTTATCCAGTATGCTTTTGTCAGAACCTTCCATATCTTTTGGTGCAAAAGCGAGCTTTCCATATATGCCTAAAAGACCAAGATTCGCGGTCATATTTTGATTTTCTAACGTTGCTAATGTCATGCCTGCTTGTATAGCAGCATAACAAACATCCGCACCATAACCATATTCCAATGGACTACGGCTGGAAGATAACGTCATCTTGTTGCCATAAGTCAATAAGAATATCCCTTTCTGTTTATGACTCTCTAATCCGAAAACTGTTGAGTTCATATTATCTAACAGTGTATTTTGATTGTTTACATCAGCCAAGCCAGAGGAAAATATTGCATTATGCATAACCAAATAGCTTGCCATTTGAGGAACAAGAGCTTTGATTTTTCCTTCACCATCGAGAGTCGCACTTTGCAAGCGGAAATCCCAGAAATTCTCATTTTCTTCCAAGGGAGTTTGTCTGTTATTTTCTTTTTCAAGGGGTGATGCATTGGTATTTTGTGCATCTTTCTGTTTTGATTCTTGTGATATTCCGCTTAAATGACTTTGTGTTCTATCGGCTTTCCCACGGCTGGATGTTGGTCCATAAACATTGAGTATGTATTTATAAGGTAAGCCCTCCATTGTGGTGTAGCCATGGGCAAGTTTGAAGGAATCTTCATTTGCTTGCCCAGAAACTTGAATAAGTGAGAGCCCACGCATATTCAAAGGAATTGAATCTTCTTCATCATCGAATGGTTCTGCATGCTTTGAAAGATTGTTGAAATAGATCGTTGTGGTGCCTGAGACATCACCATGAACGAGAACACGGTCAGTTCTTTGTTGTTCTTTTGTAAGACCATTACTCCATTCGGTATTAAAGTAAATCCTTGCGTTACCCAATGCATTGTAAACCGTTGTTGCATCGGAGCTTCTGTTTTGCTCTGCTTTTTGTGGATGTTTCCCTACATGCAAGGTTTGATAATGATTGTCTGCTAGTTTATGCGGCGCATTAAATATGATAGAGCTATTATTAAGGTTTAGAACTGAAACGATTGATTGTGCTCGTTGCTTAAGATCAAGGAGCTTGTAATCAAATAGGCTAAAACTATTTTCCAATTCAAATAGACTAATTTTTAAATGCCACTTGCTGTTATTGTTTAGGGTGAAAACCGTTGTATTTTGAGGAAGCGTTTTGGCTCTTCCTTCCATAATCGAATTATCAGCGTCTAATGTAAAAGCAGTAGGTTGAATCTCGACGAAGGGTGAGACTTCATTTTTTAATAATATATCAGAACGAATTTCTGAGTTTTTAAGGTACACTGCATTCGTTTTGCGATAATAAGGTCCGAAAATACCTACACCGTCGTTTACAAGAAGTTTTGTATTATTAAGGATTGCTTTGTTTACAACCTCTTCTCCTTCTTTTACTGTAGAGCTCAGAATATAACCAAAATTGATACCATAGGCTTTGTTGTGGCCTATGACGTTTAATATTGAATCTTCAATATGGATTGTGCCGTTTGTGAGTGACAAACCATGCTCTTCTGCCTTTCCCACAATTCCTTTGGCATTAATTTGACCACCTGACGTTGCAGAAAGCAAAGTAAAGCCTGAGTGCATTATTGAGTTTGTAATGGTAATATGACCTTTCTTAGCAACCACGGCATCATACTTACCACGAACAAAAACATTATGAAGGCTCTTCTCTTCTCCATTAGCTACTTGGACCGTAGGAATCTCAAGAGGTTGTCTATTTGCATAAGTTGGAGCAAAATGAGAAAAAATGAAAGTTCCAGCAATTGTACATAACAAAAAATTTTTCTTATAAATATATTTCTTACACATAGATATGCCTTTAGTATTTGGTATGCTTTGATGCTTACTTCATTCCCCTGATGGCGCAAGTACCCGGTCAGTTTTTATATCATTATGTTTTTATTGTAAATAACAAAACGAATATTATGTTTTGTTGTTTATCGTTTAAAAATTGGTCTTAGAAGAGCTTTTAAAATAGAAAGCGCAATGCAGCAAAGATGGATTTCAGAAAACTTAGCTTGATAAGTATTTTTGTTTTAAAGTGCTAGGAATCAAAATATTTTGCAAGGATGTTTACTGCTTAAAGCTGTTGTTATGAAAACTCTACAAAGTTTTTGGAGAAGATTTATTGCGCGCTTGCAAAAGCTTTCAGGTGGTTTTCTTGCATATAGAATTATTCACGATGAATTTTTTTGATGTAAAAAATCTAAAATATTTTGTATTTTTTATCGATATACAACGATTTTTATAAATCAAAAAGGCAGCTCTCTTGAGACTTCAACAGTCATTGAGAGATAAAGAATTTTATTGCATTTGGTTTTAATGAAATTAATCCTTTCAGGAGAGCTGTATAGAAAGAACCGTTATTAATGGTTCTTTCCGAAAGATTGCAAAAAAGCAGTACATTCGTACTGCTTTTTTATTAAAAATGAATAGACTATAAATTGTTTTTTGCCTTTTCTTAAAACTGATAGCGTATTCCGCTTGAAAAGCTTGCGCCAGATATACCAGTTTTTTGAAGCTTATGTTGATAGTTAACATCAGCATGAAGGGCGATATTTTGTGATAATTGTGCATTTACACCAAGTCCACCTTCAAGGGCAGCTCCCATAGAATCAAGGCGGAACGATTCACCAATCTGTATCGTACCATTGTTAGAAAAAGCTTTAACAATATTCAATTTACCATAGAAAGAAAGAGTACTGCCTTTTTCAATAGAAAGCATCGTTTGCGTTAAGCGCCCACCAACACGCACTAAGTATTGATGAGGATTTCCCATATCTACATCAAAGCCATCGACATCTGAGAGTGTGCCAAGCATGAGACGTTGATAAGCAACTTGTGCTTGTGGTTCAAAGACCAACCCTTTCGTACTGGTTTTTAACTTTTGTCCAATGGTCGCCGATGCACTGAATGTATCAGCGTTTTTCAATTCTGCAGTCTTTCCTATGAGAGCTGTGGTGATATCCCCCTTGAGCATTCCATAGGAAAAGAGAGCATGGATATATGTACCATTATTATGACGCAGGCCACTATATGCAGCAATTGACCATTTATTGAGTGTACTCTTGTCAGCACCTTCCATATCTTTTGGGGTGAAAGCTAATTTCCCATATGTCCCGAAAAGACCAAAATTGGTGGTCATGTTTTGATCTTCTAGAGCTACTAATGTAAAGCCTGCTTGTAAAGCAGCATAGTGAATATCGGCACCATAGCCATATTGCAATGGTGTACGGTGAGAGGATAATGTCATCTTATTGCCATAAGTCGAGAAGAAGATTCCTTTATTTTTATGATCTTTTGTCTCAAAGCCTGTTTCTTGTATTGTGTTCAGTAAAGTGTTTTGATTGTTTACATCAGCCAGTCCAGCTGAGAATAGTGCGTTAGGCATGGACAAATAGCTTGCCACTTGAGGAACGAGAGCTCTGATCTTTCCTTCATCATCGAGCGTTGCACTTTGCAAGCGGAAATCCCAGAAATTCTGATTTTCTCTCAAATGGTTTTGTGTGTTCCCTATTTGCTCAGAATTTGGTGTTGATTCACCTTTTATATTATTCTCAATTTTTAAAACCACTCCACCTAATACAACGGGGAGCGTGTCGGTTTTTGAGGACTTTTCTTGTGATTGTTGAGTTACTTCTCCTAAATGGCTTTGTGTGCTTTCTGCTCTTCCAAGACGTGATGTTGGTCCATAGGCATTTAAGACATATTTATAAGGCAAACCGTCCATTGTGACATAGCCATTTGCTAGTTTGAAGGCATTTTCATCTGTTCTTCCAGATACTTGAATAAGCGACAGTCCACGCATATTCGCGGGAATAGAAGCTTCTTCTTTTGATGGCTCACCTTTTGAAAGACTATTGAAACTAATTGTTGTGGTGCCTGATACATCTCCATGGACAAGAAGGCGGTCCGTTTTTTGTTGTTCTCTTTTTAAACCATCACTCCATTCTGTATTGAAATAAATCCTTGCATTACCTACTGCATTATAAACGGTTTTTATAGCGGAGTCCCTGTTTTCGTGTGGATTAGGGATCTCAATTGTTTGTCCTACACTTAAGGTTTGATATTGACTCTTTGCCAGCGCATGTGGCGGGTTAAACACAATAGAGCTATTATTAAAGTTCAGTACTGAAACGGTAGACAGTGCTCGTTGCTTAATATCATGGAGTGCATAATTAAATGCACTAAAATCACGATTTATGTCGTATTGACTTACATTTAAATACCATTTGCTATTGTTATTTAAATTAAAAACAGTTGTATTTACTGCTAAGGTTCTTGCTCTTCCTTCCATAATTGAATTATCGGCGGTTAATACAAAAGTCACAGGATGAGGATCTGAATCTGTTTTCTTTTTTACATTATTTTGTAATAGTACATCAGAACGAATTTCTGAATTTCTAAGTTGAACCTCGGCAACAGACTTTGAAGATGATGGTCCTAAAATACCGACACCATTTTTCACAAGAAGTTTTGTATTGTTAAGAATTGCCTTATTGATAACTTCTTCACCATCTTTCACAAAAACATCTAAAATGCTATGAAAAACAATACCGGATTGTTTTTTGCTTTCTATGAATGAATCTTCAATGTTAATGATACCGTTTGAAATCGATAGACCAGTATACAGGGCATTGGCTTTTACTTCTTTAGCATTAATACGTCCACCTTGTGATACAGCAAAAGCAAACGAAGCTGAATGTATTGTTGAGTTCGTAATTGTGGCAATTGCTTTTTCAGAGGCGTGCACTGCGCTCAATCCATTGCGGATAAAAACGTTATTAAGAGTTTTTTCTTCTCCTTTTTCCAGCTTAAAATCGCTAATAATTTCAGGAGGTTGTCTATTTGCATAAGTTGGAGCAAAATGAGAAAAAATGAAAGTTCCAGCAATTGTACATAACAAAAAATTTTTCTTATAAATATATTTCTTACACATAGATATGCCTTTAGTATTTGGTATGCTTTGATGCTTACTTCATTCCCCTGATGGCGCAAGTACCCGGTCAGTTTTTATATCATTATGTTTTTATTGTAAATAACAAAACGAGTTATATTTATGGTGTTCTCTATGATTTGAAGTTTTTCTTAAGAAAAGCTTTTTTCATGATCATAAAAAGTCCGGAAAAATGGATTTCATAAGACCTAGCTTGGTCAAGCTTATGCTAAAAACACTATGAAGTATGATATTTAAAATTGGCTATTAAGGATAATCGTTATAAAAGCTTTATAGCGTTAAGGTATATTATTTTATGCACTCACCAAAATGATCAGAAAATTTTCTCTGCTATAAGAAGAAGAGATGAAGGGGCTATTCATAGGCTTTCTTAAAAGAGAATTTTCCTTAAGGGTAGCAAAGCTTATTTTTCTAAGGACGTACCGCCCATTTCGCGACTATGGTTATGAATGCTATAACGCTTAGAGTCCCATCATCTTTACGCTTACGAAGGAGCAGCCGATACCTTTACACTTAAATAAAAGGGAAAGTCTATCTACACACTGTGCTAGCCCCCAATGTTTGTGACTAGGCCTTTGGTTCTTGAGACAGTTCATTATAGGCCTTCTTAGGCTTTTCTTATATAACTTTGCTCCACACATCAGCTTCGTTTGTAACGTGCAAGCGAATGATTTTGATTGTTTCAACATGGAATAGGTTTTAAATGAGAGAATCCTACGATATTCGGGACTCTCATTCCACACAATATATTGATTTATCAATATATTGTGTGGAATGAGAAGGATAAGCATTGTCAAAATGCTTTGCCTAAAAAACGCTACATGGAAATATAAATGAATTCTTACAGGGTGGTGTTAAGCTAATGGATTGAAGAAACAGATTAAAGGTATGAAGAGAGAGCTTCTTTTATCATTATCTTTTCCAATGTTGTTTTCTTTAATATTGTCTAAAAATACACTTTGCTTAGCTTTATAGACAAATTCGATAATGAATATGTCGCGCGGCTCGTGTAAATAGGAGGGAAGGAGATCATTGAGGAGAAAAGAAAAAAGTTTCAGGAGATAAGAATAGTAGCTTACATAGATTAAAAAAGGCAGCACAATGTGCTGCCTTTTTGTTAAATTGAATAGAATGATAGGCTATTTTTACAGTCTTTTCTTAAAACTGATAGCGTATTCCACCTGAAAAGCTTGCACCAGAGATACCAGTTTTCTGAAGCTTTTGTTGATAGCTTACATCACCATGAAGGGAGAAATTGTGAGACAGCTGTGCATTGATGCCAATGCCGCCTTCAATTGCAGGTCCCATAGGATCAAGGTCAAAGTTTCTGCCAATATGAATGGTACCATCATCACCAAAAGTTTTGATCAAGTTTACTTTTCCATAGAAAGACATAGGACGGCTGTTTTCAGTGGAAAGGGTTTTGGTCAAACGTCCACCAACACGGATTAACCATTGAGAAGGATTGTTCATATCAACGGTAAAATTATCAACATCTTCAATGGTGTTAAACATCAAATGTTGATAGGCAACTTGTGCTTGTGGTTCGAAGGTTAAACCTTCCATTCTAGTTGCAAACTCTTTGCCAACAGTGGTGGAGATACTCAACATTTTGGCATCGTTCAACTTTGCTGTATTTCCTCTGAGAGCATTGGCGATATGCCCTTTTAGGATACCATAGGACAAGAGTGTATCGATGTAAAAACCACTGTTGTGTTGTATACTGCCATAGGCTGTCAGAGACCATTTATCCAGCGTGCTCTTCCCTGCATCTGACATGTCCTTTGGTGTGAACGACAGCTGCCCATAGGTGCCTACAAGACCAAAATGTGTGGTTGCGCTTTGTCCTTCAATTGCTGCCAATGTAACACCGGCTTGGAGAGCAGCATAGCGAATATCAGCACCATAACCATATTTGAGAGGACCACGCTCAGAAGATAAGGTTCCTGTGCTTCCATAGGTGTATAA
>NZ_JBHILV010000025.1:0-5000 GCF_042193505.1 Bartonella sp. TS25HLJMH | reverse complement strand
AACATTCTGAGCGGGTTCTTGATCTTTTAATATGGGCGTGACTCTCTCTCAGAGAGACTTTTAATAAAGAGGTTCAGAGCTTATTCGCTCATTCACCCCTTTAAAAAATTGAAAATAAAATAGCTAATTGCTTGAGATAAAATCTTATCGCTACTATCGCGGTTCTCACAAGGAGACTTTCAAATAAACCTTCATTCTAGATGCTTAAAGATAAGCTAAAAAACATATTGTCGGAACTAGAAACTTGAAAACTGAGCTTTGCCTCTCTAAAATGCAAACTTCTCAATCCTTCCCTGAAACTAACCGTTCACGATCTCACTCCAGAAGACCAAAAAAATCCTATAAACATAACCAAAAATAATCAAAGCTCTCTCCAAAATTCTCAGATATCCTCGTCCTTCAGACAAAAAATGTCGCATGTCTGCGATTTTGCTTGAGAAAAAACGTACCATCTCCACCCATATATAAAAAAATGGCGAGGAATTAAAAAAAAACGTTTCCAACTTACCGCTATCTTAACATCATAAAAAAAGCTACAAAACTTGCTTTCAATGAAAAACGCAAGCCAAACTCTTCTTCATGGTACGCAATCTTTTTAAGGGGTGGAAACCTTCAAGAAAAATCAACATAAAGTACGCGTTACTGTAGTCCAATATTGCCTATTGCTTAACTGCCGGTAAATAAATCAAAAATACCTCGGATGCCTTCTTATAGCATTTAAAGCATCGGGAGAAGGTGAAAAAGCTTCCAGAAAATGATTTTAAGAAAATTTGCTATCGCTCTTAGCTCGAAATATAAAATGTTATGATAGGCTTTTGATGAAAATGATGTTGTTTTGCGATAAAAAAGACAAACATGCATGGAGTGGAGGCTTTGCTAGCCTTTTGTCTTAAAAGACAAAACCTAAAATGCCTATGATCATAACGATACCCCAATTATTTGCAAAGAGTGTTTTGTAGAGGGTAAAGCATTATGTTGGTAGCAAAAAGCCTGTAAAGAGAAAACGGTTATGGCATGTAAGAATAGTGCTCTTTTTTATTATGGCTGATCCATGAGCTCTAAGATATAAATTGAGAGGGAATGGGCGGCATTAAAAGTTAAATGCGCATGGCGAGGTTTGAGATTGATTAGTTTAAAATCCTTTTCTGAGCGGCCGTGCGCTGCACCTTTCTTATTTCTTAAATTCATAGTACCGTCCACAATTTGATACAGACCGGATGCGATCATTTTTAAGTCATTTTTATCTAGATCTTGATTTTTTAAGTTTTTTTTCTTTATATCGTCGGGATGGATCTTAGCTTTCTTAACGACTTCTTTCCATAAATCGCGCAGCTTACTACGGGCGTTTTCTGCATATGGGATAGAATGGTGGTCGAGATAAGCTTTGCAAGAGGCTTCCAATAGATTTGCTGCAAATAGAACTGCCTCCCTTGGATCTTTTTCTATATTTTCTAATGCCCTATTTATTTCGATTTCTACTGCTGAAAGTCCTTTCTCTGCAATAAGTTTTTTTAGCTCTTCTGTAGAGAGGAGACCAGCTTTTTGCAATTCTTTTGTGGAGGTGAGCTCCTTCTTGATAAGATGCCCTCCACGCTGATATTCTAATCCATCTTTCTTTAACGTTTCTAAAATTTTACGTTGATCTTTTTGTAACTGTAAAATTTTTTCATATAATGATGGATTGAATCCGCTTGGGTCTGGATCATAATATTCTTTTTCCAAAAAATCCCCAAGCAAATTACCAAGGACTTCAAGCGGTTCTTCGCATTTCATATTGATTGCATATAACCATGCTTTAACTTTTTTGGGTTTTGTACCTTCTGGAATCTCAGGAGGAGCAAATGATGCAATAAACAATTCATCTAACTCGTCATGAGTATAATGATACGCAAACATTGGAGGGAGCAGTCCAATGATTGCAGGAGGAATTTTGTTTTTCTGAGAGATTTTTTGTGGGGATGATAATTGCATTTTATGGCTTTATAATATCAAAAAGCGGTGTATGCAGTGTTTTTTAGAGTATGATTTTATTGCTCTTGACCTTGCATGGAAGGTTGCGCAACCACTTTGTGGCTTATATAAGATTTGTGAAAGAGAAATACTATATTGTGTTTTAAATGTTTTCTCTTTTCATTGTTATAACAGTGAAGGGGAGGGGGTGGATAATGTGTGATAATTCGAAAAATATAGAATGAGAACAGAAGTATAAATTTGTATTATCGTAAGTGCAATAACATTCTTTATTGACAGATTGTTTATTGGAGAGAAGGACGCAGGCAATAGGCATAATCCCTGACATGACAATAAGGAAGGTTTTGTGACAAGAATTTCAACAATGGCATGTTACTAAATGTTGCGGGTGTTCTTTGCTTGTCAGAAAGAGCAGATGGGGCTCTTTATTTGCATAACCGGTAGAGCGTAATGAGTGGGCAGGGGATCGGTTTACCAAATTCGTTTATCTCCTTAAGCTTACGGTCTTCTATAAAAAGGCTGTTTTCATGATATCCGCTTTTAATCTCGTATATTTGGTAGAGATGAAAATATAAATGTTTATCGTGTCTATAAGGGAGCTTGAAGCAATGAAACTAGGCGTAAGAGTCCTCTGAAAAGCTTCTTTTTCCGTAAAATTTACAAGGAAAATTTAAAGGCAGGAAAATGTTAGAGAAATCTCAGAGCACACTGTGATAGTCAAAAAAACAGCCTTTTTAGAGATGGTTTGTTGTTTGTCATCGTGCATCATGATTTTCAATGTTTTAAAAACTTTCTCTTCAAGGAGGAAAGTTTTGTTTTATTAAAGAGGGGGAGATTTGTGATGACAGTTCACAATGGAATGGAGAGAAGGAAATGGAGAAAAGATGCTGCTTTACCGGCTGTTTTTGTCGCTTCATCTTTATTTGAACCTGTTGCGATTATGAAACCATAGCGATTTAATGAGTTTGAAATGGGGTGAATAACATCACCAAGTTTGCAGCACGGTGCTATTTTCCATATCATGATGCGTGGCAGAAGATGACCAACATTTAGAGCGTGGCGGGATGCTATATTCTATGCTAGTGCTGTAGAGTTTCTGTTAGCGCGTTTGTGGACTTAATCCACGTGAAACGCGTGCTTAATTTCGTGGATACTTGCAAAGATACCAACAGAGAATCCCATATTTCAAGAGGTTTTGAGAGGTGTCTAAGAGCACAAAGGAAGTATGATGTTGATAAACACCGCATGTTACTGGAGATGGCCAAATTTTAGAGTTTAAGGAGCTTGTTGGTTTCGTGTCCTTTCATAAAAATAACGAAGGTTGCGGTTAAGGTCTCAGTGTGTTGGTTTCTCGAAAAGTAGTAAACTGCTCTATGATCTTATATGCCATCGCAAATATCATTGAGAAGGCGTTCAAACAAAGCATATCATAAATCGGAGCCCTTTTCTTTATGCGATAAGGAGAGTGCGAGGCAAAACAGTAAAAATGCAGCGATAGAGAATATAAAGAATATGAGATATGTTTGATTGAGGGAAAGATATTCCTCTGTCAGCGAATGGATCAAAAAGCCAGCGAATACACCCCCCAAAGCTCCGCCTATTTGCTGTAATATGCGTGTGATAACTGCTGTATCTTTGACGTATAAACTGTTGACATATTGGATGGGGGCGGAAAGGCAGACAATGGTGGTGATGCCAAGCCCTATGCCTCTTAGCAAGAATCCAAGCCCATCCATGCTTATATTATAGCCGAAGCATAATAATCCAAAGCTTGATATCACCAAACCAATTCCTATCATGAAAAAGGGAGATTTTTCTTTCCATTTTTGGTAAATAAATTTCCTTCCGATCCATGCACCCACTCCTTGCAAAGCAAGGACTGCGCCGATGATGAGAAGGCTATTTTCATGGGCTTGTTCCATGGCAACGGCTAGTGGGAAATAAACGAGGAAGCTATAAAAAAGAAATGAAGCAACAAGCCCCATGATCATGAGTAATGTGTAGCGTGCATTTTGAAATCCGCTAAAGACGATTAATTTGTTTTTTGCTTTCTGATTAGAAACAGTGAACAATATGAGAGATATCACAGCTATAAGTGCTAAGATATATACGGAGGTGTTGTTCTTTATATTTCTGGCTTCTGTGAGATAAAAAAACGAAATAAGCGATATGGAAAATGCTAAAAATGCAAATAAGTTAAATTTTGTTTTTGTTGTTTCGTTGCTCTTTAAGTGTTTCGCTCCAATGGTGAGCGCCAATAAAATGAGCGGAATATTGATAAAAAATAACAAACGCCAAGAGACATACTGAGCAAGTGAGGCGCCTATTAGCGGACCAAAGGCAGGAGCGAAAACTGTTGGTACGGCTATGGTGCCCATGGCTTGGCGCACTCGTGTCTGTCCAAATTGTAAGGCAATGATGGTTTGGCTAAGGGGCAGCAAAAGACCGGTCCCGAAACCTTGAACGATACGGGCAGATATAATGGTTGGAAAATTATAGCTTAATCCTACCCCCAGTGATCCAAGCATAAAAATGAAGCTTGCAAGAAACCAAGTTCTTTTGATACCTATTCTTCCTTGCACAAAAGCTGCTATCAACAATCCTGGCACGGTGGCAAGAAAATAGGATGTTACAACCCATTGTATATTATTTTCCTCTACTGAAAGATAAAAAGCAAGGTCTGGAAGGATGACATTAACAATGCTTCCATCCAGCAAGGGAAGTATGCTGGAAATAATTACGGTATATATGACATACCTTTCTGATTTGGTATAGGAATCCACCTTTTGCATGATCATGCTCCCTACAGAAACTCTTTAAAATATTGGTCCCGCTCTATAAATTACAGGCTTTGAGAATTAATACGCGTTTGTTGATTGCGATATTGGGATGAATGTGATTGGAAGCGCTGATGGTCCCCAAATGCTTCTCTTGTATACAATCCCTCTTCCTCCAAAATAAAACCATCGGTTAAGTTGATCTTAATGAGTTTATCGAGGAGTCTATTCGCCGTCAACTCACTCTGCATG
>NZ_JBHILV010000024.1:0-13103 GCF_042193505.1 Bartonella sp. TS25HLJMH | reverse complement strand
TGAATCAAAAAGTTGAAGAGGCGTTGTTTCAAAAAGATCCACAAAAACGGGCGCAAATATATGCTGATTTACAACGTAAACTTATGCAAAAAGGACCTTATGCGTTTATTTACCAGCAATATAGCGTTATAGCGATGACACCAGATGTCAAAAAATGGGTTTGGAATAGTGCACCGCGTATTTTTTATAGTAAAATTGAAAAATAAGAGTGTCTTTTCGTGTTGTCAAAGGTAAAAATAGCTTGATCATAATGCATGATGAAAATATTTTTTCACATAAAAGTCCTTCAGTTTTTTAAAGGATGAAACTGTGAGGGATGTTTGTGCTGTATATGATGGAGGTCGTTTATTAAGGAAGGATGAATATAGAAAGTTATATTGAAGAAGATCTTTTTTTGTGGCTACAGATTCTCTGCATCCCGAATATAGATTGATGTATGAGAGAATTATTTTATAGATGCTTAGTTTGATTAAATGAAGTTGATGTTTGATACTATGCTATTTAAAAGATGAAAGAGCAAACTCACAACGACTATGTGTAAAAAGGCACAAGAATATAATAGAAAAAATGGGAAAAAAATGTTGAAAAAATTTTTTGTTTTATTAAGCATAATAGCTTTTTTAAATGGGGCTATAGCATCAGCATTTAGTGCTTCATCTAAAGATATATTGGTGATGGCATGGAATATTGATTCAATGAGTAGTTTTGACCCAGCGCAAACTGTTGAAGTTGTGACGAGTGAGTTATTGACAAATATTTGTAGCGCGTTAGTTCAGTATGATGAGCATGATCCTACAAAAATTCGCCCTGCTATGGCAAAATCTTGGGATGTTTTAGATAATGGCAAAAGAATAGTTTTTCATCTTCGTGATGATTTAAAGTTTAATGATGGAAGAACAGCAACGGCGCAAGATTTGGTATGGTCGATGCGGCGGATTATTAAATTAGGATTGAGCTATGCCCAATCTTTAATGGATTATGGGTTTACTAAAAACAATGTTGAAACAAATATTCAGGCTCTTGATGATAAGACTTTGCAATTAAAATTAGATAAACCCTATCCTATTCAGCTCATATTGACTGTTATTGGACAATCTTATGCTTCTGCTTTGCTTGATCGGAAAACAATTGAAGCGCAGAGTATTAACGGTGATATGGGAAATAAATATTTAGCGACACATTCGGCTTGTGTTGGACCTTATAAATTGGTGAGCTGGTCTCCAGGAGATAAAGTTGTATTAGAGGCTACACAGCATTATTGGGGCGATGTGCCTAAAATTAAGAAGATTGTTGTGCAGCACGTAGCAGATTCATCAAGTCAAAGACTTCTTTTGGAAAAAGGTGATGTGGATATAGCGCGTGATCTTTCTTCAGAGGATATTTTAGATCTTGAAAAACAGGGAGGTCCAGTCAAAATTAGTCGTGTTTTGCGCCCCCAGATTATTTATCTATCATTAAATAATAAGAATGCAATTTTTGCAAACGAAAAGGTCAGATTAGCACTTCGTTATTTGGTTGATTATGAAGGTCTTGGAAAAACTGTTTTGAAGGGGATTGCTATTCCGCGGGCAACTTATATGTCCTTGGGTGTTCCTGGTGCTTTGGATGAAAAAGAAGGTCTGCCTTTTAAGTTGGATTTGAAAAAAGCAAAACAGTTGATTACTGAGGCTGGTTATCCGAACGGTTTTAAAGCTAATCTTTTAGTTGGAAGCCTTAGTTATATGTCGTCTGTTGCACAGTCTATTCAAGCCAATGCACGTAAAATTGGTGTTGAGCTGACAATTGAAAAAATGGCACAAAATCAATTGTTGAGCCGTGTACGTGGTGGAAATTATGATACTGCTATTATGGGGTGGGGGAGTGCCGATCCTGATGGACATCCTGCTTCATTAAATCACGTGTTTAATCCTGATCCAACATTTACAAAAAAGCACAATATGTATTTGGCTTGGCGCGCTGGGTATTATGATGAAAATATTAATAACATGGTGATGGATGCTTTGTTTGAGAAAGACCCCAATAAGCGTATCATACAATATCGTACTTTACAGCATTATGTGCTAGAGCATGGTCCTATGGTTTATTTATTTCAGACATATTATACCGTTGGTATGGGACCTGATGTCAAAAAATGGATTTGGAACAGTTATAGACTTTATTACAATGAAGCAGAAAAATAAAAAGAAGCATGTTATAGAGAAGGATTGTAGAACATGCTTAATAAGAGGTTGTTTCGTTATATAAAAAAAGGTATTTGCTTTATGTTTTGTCGCTACAGAGGGGATTTTTATAATGGTTTTGCCACTTTCAGAAACTGAAAGAGCTATATCAGAAAAGCAGAAAAGATTATTTTTATGGGATTTTTTATGCAAAGGATTGAAACTTCTTATTTCAGTTTTTATCACATTGCTTGGGTTGGTGACGATCACTTTTTTTCTTGGTCATCTACTTCCTCTAGATCCAGTTCTGTCTATTCTTGGTGATAATATCAGTCAGGAAGCTTATGACGCAATGTATTATAAGCTGGGTCTTGATAAGCCGTTGATTGTTCAATATTGGAAGTATCTTCATAATGTATTTTTATTTGACTTTGGAGATGCTTTAACTTCTGGGCGTCCTGTTCTAGCTGATATTATGCGTGTATTTCCTGCAACATTAGAGCTTGCAACTGTTGCTATTGTTATTGGCACAAGTCTTGGAATTCCATTTGGTGTTTTTGCAGCAATGTATCGCGATTCATTTATTGATTATGTTGTTCGTGTTTTTACACTTGTAAGTTATTCTACTCCGACGTTTTGGCTCGGGTTAATGGCTTTGTTAATATTTTACGCCAAGCTTGGCTGGGTTGGTGGTCCAGGACGTATTGATTTTCTTTATGAATATTCTTTCGAACCAAAAACAGGATTTTTTCTTTGGGATACTGTAAGCCAAGGACAATGGGAGGCTTTTGGTAATGTTTTTAGTCACATTATTATGCCTGCTTTGATCTTAGCTTTCGGTGCTATGGCTTATATTAGCCGTATGACTCGTGGGTTTATGATTGAGCAGCTTAATCAGGAATATATCATTACTGCACGTGTAAAGGGTTTATCGTGGGCGCGAACGGTATGGGGACATGCCTTTAAGAATGCTGCTGTTCAAGTTATTACCGTTGTTGCGCTTTCTTATGCTTTTTTATTAGAAGGGGCTGTTTTAACGGAGACAGTTTTTGCTTGGCCTGGTTTTGGACATTACTTGACAAATGCTCTTTTAGCCGGAGATATGAATGCAGTTGTAGGATGTACTTTACTTGTAGGATTTATCTTTGTCGCCATTAATTTATTTTCTGATTTGCTTTATCGCATTTTTGATCCAAGGACACGTTGAATATGACAGTAAGTAATCATCATAAATCGCAATCATCATCTTTTTTGGGTTGTTGGTTAAACGACCCTGTTCCACGCTCTATAATTCAAGCAAACATACAAAGGATTTATCACGCGCTGGTTAAGTTTTTTCATAACTTTTCGGCTGTATTCGGTCTGCTTATTATTTGTATTATTATCATATGTGCATTTTTTGCTCCTTGGATTGCTACGCATGATTTTCTTAGCAATGATCTAGGGCATCGGTTGCAGCCACCCTCTATGGCGCATTATTTTGGAACAGATGAATTAGGACGTGACATTTTTAGTCGCCTTGTTTTTGGTTCCCGTATTACTCTTTATGTTGTTTTTCTTACAACAGTTATTGTAGGTCCAATAGGGCTTATTGTTGGAACTGTATCTGGTTATATGGGCGGATGGGTTGATACTGTGCTCATGCGCATTGTCGATATTTTTCTTGCTTTTCCAGGTTTGATTTTAGCTCTTGCATTTTCAGCCGCATTGGGACCAGGGATTGAAAATGCTTCTATTGCAATTTCAATTGCAGCATGGCCTCCCATTGCACGTTTAGCACGTGCTGAGACTTTGACAATACGTTCTTCTGATTATGTTTCTGTCGTTCGCTTGCAAGGGGCTTCTGCTTGGCGAATTATTTTGTTTCACGTTGCGCCCATGTGTATTCCTTCAGTGATTGTACGATTAACTTTAGATATGTCTGGAATTATTTTAACGGCTGCTGGTCTTGGTTTTTTAGGGTTGGGAGCTCAACTGCCAAGTCCTGAATGGGGTGCGATGCTTTCTTCAGGGCGGGAATTTATGATGACAAATTGGTGGTTGGCGGCAATACCAGGCTGTGCGATATTATTTGCAAGTCTTGCTTTCAACCTTTTAGGTGATGGTCTTCGTGATGTATTGGATCCACGCAATGGGTAATAAATTATTAGAAGTAGAAGATTTACGTATTTCTTTTCCTACAACGCGCGGCATTTCAGAAGTTGTGCGTGGCGTTAGTTTTTCTGTTGGAAAAGAAAAAATTGGAATTGTTGGTGAATCCGGATCTGGAAAATCGATGACTGGGCGCGCAATACTAAGGTTGAGTCCAAGAGCAGCCATTGTTAAAGCTAAAAAAATGCGCTTTGAGGATGTTGATTTATTGACCGCAAGTGAACCTCAGATGCGAAAAATCCGCGGGAAGCGTATTTCAATGATTTTACAGGACCCCAAATATTCACTTAATCCATTAATACGGATTGGTGAGCAGATTATGGAGGCTTACCGTATTCATTATCGTGTTTCAAAAGTTGAAGCGCAAGAACGGACTATATCTATGTTAGAATCTGTTCATATTCGTGATCCTGAACATGTGATGCGCCTATTTCCTCATGAAATATCAGGGGGGATGGGGCAGCGTGTGATGATTGCAATGATGCTCATTCCAAAACCTGATTTAATTATTGCCGATGAGCCAACATCTGCACTTGATATTACGGTCAGACGACAAGTTTTATCTGTCTTAGATGAACTTGTGACAAAATCTGGAACGGGACTTATTTTCATTAGTCATGATTTGAATATGATTGCTGATTTTTGTGATCGTATTTTGGTGATGTATGCAGGCCGTGTGTTAGAAGAGTTGCCTGCTTCTGATTTGTCTCACGCTTGTCATCCTTATACGAAGGCATTGCTCGCGAGTTTGCCACGGCTTGATAATCCTGTTGATGTTTTGGCTGTCCCTGAGCGTGATCCTGATTGGTTGTATAATCCTACGATTGTTAATGGTGTTGAGGAGGTTCCTCATGACAAATTGTGAGAATATTATTGATGTTTCTAATTTATCTGTAACTTTTGGTCATAGGCATAAGGCAGTAACAGTTGTTAAAAATGTTAATTTTCATATTAAGCGTGGTGAAGCTTATGGTTTGATTGGTGAATCCGGATGTGGAAAATCAACAATTTTGAATACATTGGTGGGGCTTATTCCAGATTATAGTGGAAAGTTCCTTTTTGCTGGACAAGAAGTCGAGAAGAAAAGAAGTAAGGATTTTTTACGCTGTATTCAAATGGTTTTTCAAGATCCTTATGCTTCACTTCATCCAAGAAAAATGGTCCATACGGTTCTTTCTGAATCTCTCAAAATCCATGGGATGGATAATCAAAAGGAGCGGGTGGAGGATGCTTTAGATTCCGTTGGCTTAGATTTTTCATTTCTTTATCGTTATCCTCATGAGCTGTCTGGAGGGCAACGTCAGCGTATTGCTCTTGCACGTGCTTTAATTATTGAGCCAGAGGTTTTGTTGCTTGATGAGCCAACATCTGCATTGGATGTGTCGGTACAGGCTGAAATTTTAAACTTGTTGAAATCATTGCGCGTGAGAAAAAAGCTTACTTATTTGATGGTATCCCATGATCTTGCTGTTGTTGCACATATTTGTGAACGTGTTGGAATTATGCATAAAGGGATTATTCTTGAAGAGCTTAGCAATGATGAATTGCGTAATTTACATGCGCAACACGATTATACAAAGGAGTTTTTTGAAGCAAGTATAGAGCCTATTGTCCATAGAGAGCAAAGAGCATGATCAATTTTACAGAAGAGAAAATGCAATTTTATTTGTTTTGAAGTTTCTGGAGATGTTTGGCGGCATTGTTAAGAGGGAAGGGGATAATAGGATTTTTTCAGTATGGATTTTCTGGGCAGTGTTTGAGCTGTAATATTTTAAATCCTATTAGAACTCCCATTTTGAAATATACGAATGACTTATAACATACATCTCTTTGTTTGATATTATTGCATTATTTTTTACTTATCATTTTATGTTCAAAAGTTTTATTTTGGGATTTTAAGCATTAAATTTGTGAGAAATAACAAAAGATAGTAATGTTGTATTTTCTAGAAAAGCTTCTCATTATTTTACAATATCATTTTGTTTTTGGTTGTTCTCTTTTTTACAGTTTTATTCTTTATAAAAAGAATTTTTTGTAAAAAACATCCAATGGTCAATGACAGTCTTCAAATATTTCGCTGTTCTCTATTTAAAACAGCGCTTAAAAACAGCTTATAATAAACCAAAAAGGCAGCAATATGCTGCCTTTTTGTTAAATTGAATAGGCTATTTTTTACAGTCTTGATTTAAAACTGATAGAGTATTCCTCCTGAAAAGCTTGCACCACTTATACCAGTTTTTTGAAGCTTTTGTTGATAGCTGACATCACCATGAAGGGAGAGGTTAACGGACAATTATGCACTAATACCAAGCCCACCTTCAACGGAACTTTCCGAGGGGTCACGTTTATAATACTTATCAATATGGAATGTCTGATCATCACCAAAGGTTTTGATTAAGTTTACTTTTCCATAGAAAGACATAGGACGGCTGTTTTCAGTGGCAATGGTTTTTGTCAAACGTCCACCAACACGGATCATCCATTGAGAAGGATTTTGCATGTCAATGGTCAGATTATCAGCATCTTTAATGGTATCAAACATCAAATGTTGATAGGCAATCTGTGCCTGTGGTTCGAATGTTACGCCTTGAATACCCGTTGCAAATTGTTTGCCAACAGTTGTGGAGATCGCCAACATTTTTGCATTTTTCAATTTTGCGGTTGTATTAATGAGGGCATTGGTGATCTTTCCCTTTAGGAAGCCATAGGATAAACAGCGTATCAAGATAGAAACCACTGTCACGCTGTTTACTGCCATAGGCGGTGAGTGAAATGACCATTTATTCAATATGCTCTTACTTGCTGTCTTGCATATTCTTTGGAGTGCAAAGAGAGTTGTCCGTAGGTTTCTATAAGACCAAAATGTGTTGTAGATATTTTTCTCTTCTAGCGCGACAAAGTTAACAGCTCCTTGTAGAGCAGCATAACGAAGATGAGCACTGCTATAACCATATCTACTAGAAGTACTACTTATCAAAAAATAAGCTTCCTGTTTTTCCATAGGTGTATAAGAAAAAGCCATTCCGTTTGTCTTATTCTTTCCTTAAGACAAATGTCGCATATTGGTTAACAGTTGCACTTTGCTTAGCCATATCGGTCAATCCAGCATACAAGAGAGCACTGGGCATGATCAAAGAGTTTGTATTTATGGCACGATGTTTTTTACTTTTGAGTCGCTATCAAGCAGTACTGGTTGCAAGCGAAAATCCCAAAAGTTTTTATTTTCTCCTAAAAGGTTTTGTTCAGTATTTGTTTTACTGTGGTTTGATTTTGGTCCATAAGCTTTCAGTATATATTTATAAGGTGAACCACTTATTGTGATATAGCCATTTGCAAGTTTGAAAGAGTTTTGATTTACTTTTCCAGAGATTTGAATGAGTGAAAGACCACGTACACTGGTAAGAGCAGAAGTGTCTGCTTTAATATTGTTTTTTTCTAAATGTCCAGTGATATAAACCAGTGTAGTCCCTGAAACATCACCGTGAATCAGAAGATGGTCAGCTTTTTGTTTGTTTACGGCAGCGCTATCACTCCATTCGACATTGAAATGAATTTCTGCTTTTCCTGTAGCATTGTAGACTTTTTTAGTATTTGGTCTGCCAGATCCTATGTGCAACGTGTGATAATGATCTTCTGTTGGCTCTTCAAAAACAATAGAGCTGTCATTGATGTTAAGGACAGAAATATCAGAACGTACTCTTTGAGCAATATCAAGCAGTTGTTCGTTCTGGCTTTTTTTATTTGTGCTTGTTTTCAATGTCCATTTCGTATTGTTTTGCAAATCAAAGATTGTTTTGAATTTTTTTTCGGTGCTCACTTTGCCGTCTAAGATGGAGTGATCGGCGTTTAGTGTAAAAGTGAAATCATTTTTTTTCGTTGAAGCTTCGGTTACTAATAAAACATTGGCACGGATTTCTGAATTTTTGAGATTGATTTTACCAATTGATTCATTTGCATTAATTCCAGTACCATTTTTAATGTGAAGTTTTGTATTGGTTAAATTGATTTCTGATGTTTTATTGTTCTTGGATTTTTCAAATGCTATACCTCTATCTTCTGCTGTGGCAGAAACATCTGTCACATCAATATGTCCATTATTATTTACAACAAATGCACTATTTTCGGCAATCACTGTTCCTCCGATCATTTTAATCATCCCGCCATTTTCTGAAGAAAGTCCGATCTCAGCATTTTTAATCGTTGTATGGCCATATAATTCAACTAAACTGCCAACATCTTGGCTTTCCGCACCGGATCCGTTGCTATCTGCTGTTATTAGAGTAACATTCGTGGCTTTAATACGTCCACCATTTTGGGCAGATAATGCAGTAGTTTTACCTTGTACTGTTCCTCCCGTTACGGTAACGACAGATTTTGAGTCTTTTGCATAGAGTCCAGCGTCGTCAGATGATGTAATTTGAGTATTGTCAGTTAAAGTAATGGTACTGCCGTTTATGGCAGATATTGCTGCACCTTCTGCGTTAAATGATCCTCCAGAAACTGTTATTTGAGAACCATTATCTGAAATTATGCTATTGATTGCTTGCGGAACGGTTACATTTTCTAAAGTAATGGCACTTCTTCTTGCAATTATTGCGTTGATCAGTAGTGCATTGTCCTTACTATTTAATATCGTTACATCTTTCAGTTTGTTATTGCTCTTATTTTTTAACAAATGAACGCCAGATTCGGAAGCAGTAATTGTTCCTCCGATCATTTTGATTGTACTATCGTTTTGCGCATCAATTCCGATTTTAACGTCACTGATCGTTGTATTTCCAAGCAATTCAATCACACTGTTAGAGCCAGAGGAAGCTGCACCAGCAGCTACACCACTGCCATTATTAGTTGCTTTTAAAGCAACATTTGTAACCGTAATATGGCCACCTATATCTGCTTCTAAGGCTGTATATTTTCCTGTCACGCTTCCTGTTGTCATTATAATCGTGGATTTTGAGTCTTGTGCATAGAGTCCTGCTTCATCATATGACGTAATTTGAGCATTGTCCGTTAAGGTGATGCTGCTGCCGTTTTGAGCACATATTGTTGCATAGCTTGAATCAAATGATCCTCCAGAGATTGTTATGTTAGAACGATTATTTGCAATTACGCTGTTGCCTGTTTGAGTCACTTTTACATTTTTTAAAGTGAGTCTACTTTCTTTCTCTAGACGTATTCCGTTGCCTGAATTTTTATCTTTACCTGTTGATATTATTACATTTTCTAGTTTATTTTCGGTGCTCTTACTGTTCACGAAGCCAACACCAGTTGCAGAAGCCGTAATGGTTCCCCCTATCATTTTAATTACGCCATCATTACTTGCCAAAAGCCCGACAGTAGCATTCTTAATCGTTGTATTTCCATATAATTCAATCATACTATTAGCGCTATCAACTCCTGCTCCTCCCCCATTGCCATTTGTTGTTGTTAGAGAAACATCTGTAACCTTAATATGCCCACCGTTTTCTGCATTTAATGCTAATTCTCCGGTTACTGTTCCCCCCGTCATTGTGATGGTAGAATGTAAACCATTTGTATAGAGTCCTTTGCTATTCGATGATGATGTAACTTGCACATTGCCTTTTTTACTACTAGTTAAAGTAATGTTACTATCGTTTCCAGCGTATACTCCTACGGTTTTCCCCTCAAATGATCCTCCAGAAACCGTTACTTTAGAATGATTATTCGCAGCTATGCCGCTTTTTGCCTGCGTAACTGTTACATTTTCTAGCTTGTTTTCATCGCTCTTACTATTGTAGAAACCAGCACCGGTTTCAGAAGCTGTAATGGTCCCTCCGATCATTTTTATCATTCCACTGTTTTGTGCATGAAGACCGACTACAGCATTCTTAATTGTTGTATTCCCATGCAATTCAATCATGCTGTTCGGACCGCCGGCGACAACTGTTCCGATTTTATCATTCGTCGCTGTTAACGCAACATCCGTGACCTTGATATGTCCACCGTTTTCTGCAACCAACGCCATTTTTTCTGTGATTACGCTTCCTCCCGTCATTTCGATTGTGGTTTCTGAATCTGTTGCATGAAGTCCAGTGCCATGAGATGATGTAGCTTGAACATTGTTGGTCAGAGTTACGCGACTGCCATTGTAAGCAGATATTGCTGCCTTTGTGGCATCAAATGATCCTCCCAATACCGTGATTTCAGATTTATTATTTGCAGTAACGCTATTCATTGCCTTAGTTACTTTTACATTTTCTAAAGTGACTTGACTGCCATTGTATGCAAATACACCACCGGATAGTGGTGCTTTGCCCTTGCTACTTGATATTATTATATCTTTTAGCTTGTTTCCAGCGTTCTTACTATTATTGAAGCTAGCACCAATATAGGAAGCGTTAATGGATCCTCCAGTCATTTTGATCATAGCATTATCTTTTGCAAAAAGTCCACCTCCATCACCGCTAATGGTTGTATTTCCGAGCAACTCAATTATGGTATCAGAATTGTAAGCATTGACAGTGAAAGTTGGGCTATTTATTATTTTTAAGGACACGTCTGTGACTTGAATATGGCCACCTTTGGTTGCAGATAATGCGGCATCTTTTCCTGTTATATTTCCTCCCGTCATTGTGATCTTGGCTTTTGAGCCTTCTGCGTAGAGACCAACGTTATCAGATGATGTAATTTGAGCATTGTTAGTTAAAGTAATCGTGCCGTTGCTTAGAGCATGTATTGATGCGCCTTTTGCATCAAATGATCCTCCAGAGATTGTGACCTTAGACTGATTATTTGCGACGACGCTATTCATTGCCTTACTCACTTTTAGATTTTCTAAAGTGATTTCACTGTCTTTGTCTGCAACTATTGCAAAATTTAGTGGTGCTTTGCCTTTGCCACTTGATATTATTATATCTTTTAGCTTGTTTTCAGCATTCTTACTGTTCAAGAATTTAGCGCCAGTGTTGGAAACTGTAATAGTTCCCCCAGTCATTTTTAGTGTAGCACCATCTTTTGCTACAAGACCGAAGAAAATGCTAGAACCAGTTCCTTTAATGGTTGTACCATCCAGTAATTCAATCGTAGTGTTAGAACCTTCAGCTGTTATAGCGTGCGTATTTGTACTTATATTGGTGTTTGTTTTTTTGTTTCCGATTATCGTCAAATGCTTGCCGATAATTTGGCTACCTTTTTTTGCGTGAATAATTTCATAGGTTTCGTTGGAAACTTCTTTTTTACTTTCTGAAATTTCAAGATTTTTAGCTTGTGCATTAAGATGGATACCAGACAGTACAACTGCCACAATTGCTGTGCAGGATAGAAGAAATTTTTTAGGCATCAATCCACTCCTTTTAAAGCCCCCAACATTCATTTTCCCGCCGACTTTATAAGAAGAAGTGAAAATAGATGGTTTTCAATAAAATAATCGATTCAGCCTATTTTGTTTATTCTTACCTGTCAAATTAAAGTATATGATAATATAATTTATATTCAATTCAAATGTATTATTAAATAATAATTCTTTTTTTAGCTTATTATTTAGTAATTAAATATTATATTCTAAATATAAAATGAATATTCAGCAACAATATTTTAAGTGAATTTTAGCTTATGTAGATTTTTGTTGAAGGCGCATAATATCGGTTACAATTTTTTCCGCATTAAGGAAAAAGGGGAGGGCAAGCGCAGTTGGGAGCAATAAGCAAAAATGAAAAAAGTTTCCTCATTTTGGATTTAAAATGCGTTTTCTATTTAAGATAAAGAATACTGCTTGATGTGTTTTTACAAAGCATAGCATTCTTCTTGAATGTGTCGCATAAATTTGTTGAGGATTCTTGTTATGTTTATTGTATCTGATTGAATAAGTTTCGTAGAAGAATGTTCTGCGCTGCATTTTTCACATGAATAGAAGAGAGATCCTTGAAAAGAGAAAGACGGCTTTAATATACAAAGAAAGGCAGCACTATTGTGCTGCTTTTTGTTAAATTAAATAGAATGATAGGCTATTTTTAAAGTCTTTTCTTAAAACTGATAGCGTATTCCACCTGAAAAGCTTGCACCAGAGATACCAGTTTTCTGAAGCTTTTGTTGATAGCTTACATCACCATGAAGGGAGAAATTGTGAGACAGCTGTGCATTGATGCCAATGCCGCCTTCAATTGCAGGTCCCATAGGATCAAGGTCAAAGTCTCTGCCAATCTGAATGGTCCCATCATCACCAAAAGTTTTGATCAGATTTACTTTTCCATAGAAAGACATCGGACGATTGTTTTCAGCAGAAACGGTTTTTGTCAAACGTCCACCAACACGGATCAACCATTGCGAAGGATTGTTCATATCAACAGTAAAATTATCAGCATCTTCAATAGCATTAAACATCAAATGTTGATAAGCAAATTGCGCTTGCGGTTCGAAGGTTAAGCTTTCTACACTGGTTGCAAATTCTTTGCCAATGGTAGTAGAGACACTCAACATTTTCGCATCGTTTAACTTTGCAGTTTTTCCAATGAGAGCATTGGTGATATTTCCTCGTATAAAGCCATAGGACAAGAGTGTATCCACATACAGACCATTGTTATGTTGTATAGTTCCGTAAGCTGTCAGAGACCATTTATCCAGTGTGCTCTTCCCTGCATCTGCTATGTTCTTTGGTGTGAACGACAGCTGCCCATAGGTGCCTACAAGACCAAAATGTGTGGTTGCGCTTTGTCCTTCCATTGCTTCCAATGCCATACCGGCCTGGAGAGCAGCATAACGAATATCAGCACCATAACCATATTTGAGAGGACCACGCTCAGAAGATAAGGTTCCTGTGCTTCCATAGGTGTATAA
>NZ_JBHILV010000023.1:0-14924 GCF_042193505.1 Bartonella sp. TS25HLJMH | reverse complement strand
GTCTCCTCTCAACTTTATGCCCATCAAGAGTGATATCTTCCATCACTCCTTCAACAACAACAATCTTGAGATGACCGCCGCTTAAATCTTGCTCAGGCAAATAAGCCCGCACCGCAATATAGCCGCGCTTCATATAAAGCTTGGTCACCGCTTTGAGCACTTTGTTGATTTCGGCAATCCCCAAACACCGTCCTTCCCAAAGAGAAATGGCTTCATGAAGGTCGGGGTGAGAAATCAACTGAGCACCAACAAATTCAATGCTTTTGATCAGCAAACAGGTTGTACCAGACGAAGCACCATAGGGAGATGTGGTATCATCGTCTGGCAAAAATACCCCATGTGTTTCGTTTCTACGGTGTAATTGCTGAAAACGCTGTTGTTGCGTTTGTTGTCGTTGGATGCTCTCTGATTGATTAATCGCTTTCTCACGAATGTTTTCGGCAAAACTCGGCAACGAGAAAAGGCACAAAATAGCCGCAAAAACAAAAGTGCAAAAAAATCTATGCATTCATTGTGCCCTCAAAATGAGCAACAAAATGAACCATATCATCAGCGTCACAGAAAAAATTGCCAACCGCGTAACAATTTTTTAATTTTTTGATGAGAATAATACTTATAAAATCTAAGAGAAAAGCATAGACTGTACTGTATACACTTGCTTTATGTGTTGTGCAAACCATATCATTTCCCCCGCTTTTGAAGCTTGTATAATTACAATGTTAAATGACAATTGCTCTATATGCTTCTTAATTTTAAGGTGCTGCATGTAATATAATTTTGAGCTTCAAGTAAAGGCTGTTATTCATAGAATATACCAAATTTATTGGAACTGTTACATATTAGAGACAACAAGAAACTATCCATTATTATCGCTTGATAAGAAAAATAGCATGACGATAGCTTATTACTAAAATAAGAAAAAAAGAAAATGCGTAATGCCATAACTGATGAAGGATTAGCGCATTTTAAAACTGCTTATCCTAATGAAAAAAACACTAAAGATGATCTGTTTTATTATGTTTACGGTCTTTTGCATTCGGAATATTACCGTGCTCGCTATGCTGATAATCTCTCTAAAGAATTGCCTCGTCTTCTTTATATAAAAACTGCTAAGGATTTTGGAAATTTGTAACAGCAGGGCGTGAATTGGGTCATTTGCACGTAAACTATGAAACTGTAGAACCTTATCCTGAGACCTTTAAAAAGGGTAATCCAAAATTAACTGACATCTCTAATCCCGAAAAGTTTTATTATGTGACTGAAATGAAATTCGCAAAAGCAGTTAAAGAAAATGGAAAATCTGATAAAGATAAAACCACTGTTATTTACAATAGCAATATCATTATGACATGATATCCCTCTTGAAGCTTATGAGTATATTGTCAATGGCAAGCCCGCTCTTGAATGGGTTATGGGGCGTCAATGTGTAAAGACAGATAAAAAGAGTAGTATTGTGAATGATGCTAATCGCTATGCTGTTGAAACCGTTGGCAATCCTGCTTATCCATTAGAGTTGTTTCAGAGGGTTATTACCGTAAGTTTAGAAACCATGAAAATCGTTAAGAACTTACCAAATTTGGTATTAAGAGAAACTGAATAGACTTGGCATGCTCACATAATGCTCACATAATGGGTATGTTAATCTCACAAGGGGTATAGAGCTTATAACCATAATCTGTTGCTTACATAAAATCTTCTTTACTATGACGGATAACAAAATAAAGTTAAGAGAATAGGATTTAGCAACATTCCTCTTAATTATTGCAAATCAAAGATTCTTTTCGTGGAGTTTTTTTCCCATACCTGCTGTCCAAAGGGTTTTGAATTCTAAAAAGTTGATTTGAGGCTACAATGTAGCTACATTATAATAAAGGTTATAAATGGAGGTACCAATCATGAAAACCGATTCCGTTGTTCGCGCTCGCATTCCTGCTGAAATGAAAAAACAAGCGATGATTACTTTAGAACGTATGGGATTAAGTGCATCAGACCTTATCCGCATAACATTTTTGCGTGTAGCTGAAGAAGGTTGTTTGCCTTTTGATCTTAAAGTACCTAATAGTGTCACACGTAAAGCTATAAAGGAATTAGATGAAGGTAAAGGTAAGACATTTAAAAACGCTGATGCCCTTTTTAAGGATTTAGGCATTTAATATGCTGATACCTGTTCGCTCGAGACAATTTAAACGTGACGTGCGCAAGGCGGAAAAACGCAGTAAAAATATGAATAAGCTGCGTACACTATTGAGTCTTCTAATTGAAGAAAAGCCATTACCAAGACATTACTGTGATCATCCACTAAAAGGCGATTGGGTAGGATATCATGATATTCATATCGAACCAGATTGGCTGCTTATTTATAGAATAGAAGGAGATAAATTACATCTTATTCGTACAGGAACGCACTCTGACCTTTTCAAAGAATAATTATATGAAAAGTTAAAAATACTCTAACTTTTCTCTACATAATTAGATTTTTTTACATTGCCTTTAAAAGATTATATCGTAATCTAAAATGATAGCTTTATTGTTTTCAAAAGCTTTGTTGTGAATACTTATATTACTTTACGCTGTTAATTCCCTAATTTTTGAAAAAAGTATAAGCACCCCCTATACCCCCCCTACAAAACATATAGCATTAGTTGAATTTATAGGTTGTATTTTGATATAGGTTGTTTAAATTAAAGACCCTTATAAACAAAATTCACAAAAAATTAAAATTCATTTAGTAAAAAAATGATAGGTTATAAAGATAAAAATACGCATTATGCGAGCGTTTCTAAATATTATAAATGTATAGATTCAGAAAATAACGCAATCGTTTCATAAAGCCAATAATATAGCTTTAAAAGCATATAAATATAAAAGAAGAAATTGATAAGAACATGATAAATATTTACACATAATGAATTTAAAAAAAGATAAAAAATATCAAAAAAGATAAAATATTAATTGACAATAAATACGTATTTTGTTATATAAATAATCAAGTGATTGAAAAACACTTTTTGATAAGCGGATAGACTACGAAACAGCCTTTCCAAAGTCTTTAAAAAACTGACTATCTTTTATGCTATCGTTGGCATATATAGTGATTTTGTCGGGTGTGCTTACACCATACAATACCCTTATGGGAAAAGTGTAAGCAACGGACTTATCACCGTGTTTTTCAACACCCGATGCTTTTATAAGCTGTCAATTGAAAAACAATTTTATGATAAGGTTTAATTATGAAAAATATCTCAAAAATCCCCCCCCATTATCTCTAATATTGCAAATGAAACCGCGCCTGTTAATCAACAACAGCCTGCAAAAAAATACGAATTTATTGATGATGGTGAATATATCGATGGTCATTTCTTAACTCGAATTAGAGCTTTAAGAGATTTTGGTGATGTGAAAAAAGGTGATATCGGGGGGTATATTGAAAAAGAAAGTAACTTATCTCATGAAGGAAATTGCTGGGTTTATAATAAAGCGCGGGTCTTTCAAAATGCACGCGTCTTTGGAAATGCTAAAGTAAAAAGCTTTTTTGTTGACGTCTATGGCAATGCTCAAATTTATGGAAATGCTATTTTTGAAGGAAGAACATTAAAGGACAATGCAAAACTTTCAGGCAATGCGCATGCTAGCAACGCTGTTGTAATTGAAGGCAATGCACAAATTTATGATAACGCCCGTGTCACTGATCATGCTCATATTTCCGATAACGCTGTCATTTGTGATGATGCTCATGTCGGAGGCAATGCAAAAATAAGTGGCTCTGCTTACATTTGTGATGAATCGCGTGTTTTTGATGATGCCGTTATTTGTGATGCTCTTATCTCTGGTTCTTCATATATTCATAGCAATGCCTCTTTAACTGCTAATGAAGATATCTGTGATGATGCATATCCTGAGTTTGGTAGCGAAGATGATTATTATCGTCATGAGTATTATGCTGATTTTGAAGGGTATTATGACGATGATAATGACAGCGAATATGAAAGTGAAGCTGCGTAAATGACACGCGCGGGCGCAGCGGGGGCGCCCCTCTTTTAAACATTTCAATTAAAAATTTATCAAATATGAACTTAGGGAGTTACCTATGTCCACTATAACTGTATCTAAAAAATACGAATTGACTAATGAAACTCATATTATTGAAGGTCGTACTTTATATAGAATTAAAGCATTAAAAGATTTTGATAATGTCAAGGCTGGCGATCTTGGTGGCTATATCGAAAATGAAAGCAACCTCTCTCATGATGGTAATTGCTGGGTTTATGATGATGCGTGTGTTTATAATAATGCTTATGTTTTCGATAATGCAAAAATTGAAGGAAATGCTAAGGTTTTTGATTGTGCAAAAATTTATAACAATGCAAGGGTTGCTGATCATGCCTTGGTTTTTGGAATAACTTATGTTTACGATCATGCCTGCGTTTTGAATCATGCTGAGGTATCGGACAGGGCTGTTATAAAAGGTCATGCTAAAATCTATGATAACGCTTTATTAACTGGCTATGCGCAAGCTTATGGCAATGCAAAGATTTTTGGCAATGCTCAAGTTTGGTTTTTTGCTGTAGTTGGTGATGATGCTTGTATTTATGAGAATGCAAAAATTACAGGCTATACATACATTTGTGATCAAGTGAGTGTTTTTGGCAATTCATATATAGATACAAAAAAATTGAATGGTCATATTAAAATTTGTGATCAAACCATAAAAGACGCTGCATAAATAATGGCGCGGGCGCGGCGGGGGCGCCCCTCTCTCAATTTTCCATTTCAAATTTTATCAAACGTTTATCACATTAGATTGTGAGGGTCTTCTATGTGCAAAAAATACGAATTAACCAGTGAAATCAAAAAAATCAAACATGCTCTTACTCGAAATATTATTAACCTTTATCGCATTAAAGCTTTAAAAGATTTTGATGATGTAAAGGCGGGATCCTTAGGCGGCTTTATTGAAAAGGAAGTTAACCTATCCCATGATGGTAATTGCTGGGTGTATGATGAGGCTTGTCTCTACGGTCATGCAAGAGTGTATGAAAATGCAAAAATACGCCATTTTTCTCAAGTCTGTGGTCAAGTTTATGGCAATGCTGAAGTCTATGGAAAGGCTTTTATCTCTCAATATGCTAAAGTTTATGACCATGCTTTTGTCTATGGCAATGCTCATGTTTATGGTAATATTTATGGTAATGCTCATGTGAATGGTAGCGCCCGCGTTCTTGCTGATGCTCATATTTATGACCATGCGCATGTTTCTTATGATGCTACGGTTTTTAGTTATGCACGCGTTTATGGTCATGCCAAGGTTTCTGGCTTGGCTTGTATTTATAGCCATGCAAAAATTTATAATTATGCTGTTATTAATGGTCGTGCAAAAATTTATGGCAAGGTTTATGGGAATGCTTGTGTGAGTGGCTCTTGTGAGATTTATGGCTGTGTTTATGGCAATGCTAAAATCTCATATTGTGCAACGATCTGGGGGCGTGCTTATGGCAATGCAAAAATCAACAAAAAAAGCAAAGTAAGGTTGGTTCCAAAAAATTGTGAGGTTTATGAAAGGGATAATGTTGTCAATATAACTGATAAAACAGAATAAAGAACGGCGTGGGGGGCGTGCCTTCTTTATGGTTATAAACGCATATAAAATGCATTGCTGTAAACATATCATAAAAGAGAGAGTAAAATAAAAAAAAGCCGTGCCAATTAATATGACGCGGCTTTCAAATGTCTATTCTAATGATTAAAATGAATCATCCACATGGAGTAATAAATGCATATATACAAAACGTATCATATTGCAAGCGCTCTATTAGAGATATGAAAACTTATCAAAAGAAACATAAATGGTGCGTATGATCTTTAATCACTCATTTGAATAAGAGAGCCTATAAACGCTTGTTATGGCTATCAAACAAATCAAAACGCTCGGTAGCTTCAACAATCCAATCAAAAGCAAATGCATATTCAATAAATATCTGTAAAAAACGTTCTTTTTACATTTGGAAGCGTTGCTTTTTACAAAGCAGCTTTTCATAAAACAAATAAACAATTATGGTTTTTTGTTACCATTTTTATCAAGTCAATTTTATTAATAATAGTTATAAAAAAATCACAAAATTAAAATAACCACTTGAAAATATACCCATATGGGTATATTAATAATCATGAGTAAAATAAAACGTATCATATGGCTTGGTTCTTCACTCAAAGATATAAAAAGTCTTCCTGATCTTATTCAACAAAGGATTGGTTATGCTCTTTATCTTGCTCAGATAGGAGATAGAGGAGAAAATGTTAAGGTTCTCAAGGGGTTTGGATCTGCCAATGTTCTAGAAATTATTGAACGCGATATTCAAGGAACTTATCGCGCTGTTTATACGATACAATATAAAAAATCTCTTTATGTGCTGCATTGTTTTCAGAAAAAATCGACCCGTGGCATTGCAACACCAAAACCAGATATTAATCTGATCAAAGAACGTCTCAAGTTAGCAGAACAATTAGAAGGGAATTAAAATGGTCAATGTTTTTCACGGTAGTTCCAATGTTTATGCGGATCTTGGCTTTTCAGATTCCAGAGAGATGCTTATCAAAGCGCAACTTGCTCATAAGATTAGTCAAATTCTGAAAGAAAAGAACTTAACACAAAAACAGGCTAGTCAACTTTTGAAAATGACTCAACCAAAACTGTCTAAACTCTTAAGTGGAGAATTTCGAGGAATTAGTGAAATGAAAATGCTTGAGTGTTTGGCAAAATTGGGAAACGATATCAAGATTATTGTTAATCCGAAAGAAGTTAAAACGCTTGAAGGATATTTTGAAGTTGTTTTTTCTTCTTAAACTTCTTTATGATTAGCTTTTTATGGTCTATTCATACATGGCAATCTTATATAAAAAATGGTCAAATGAATCATGCATAAAAGGATGGATTCTTAAGTGGATTCATATAAAATAATTACACTCAAACTATTGACTTTATTGTATTTTTATATATAATGCGTTATTATCATCGTCCAAGGTTCATTCTTAGGAATGCGTAATTTAAACCGGTGATAACGATTGCGTGAACGTCCATGATAAGCGCCCGTGACATACGAACACACCCTCTCCTTATGCCATGTGATCGGCGTCTGATTATTGCGAAGACGACGTTCTCCTATGCTTAAAAGACCTTGTGTCGTATCAACTTCGGCAAACATTTTCGTAATAAAGTTAAAACTTCCATCCGGTGCCCCCATCTCTTGTGAAACAACCGTTGCCTCCATCGGCGCTCCTGTAAACATAACAAGCCGATTGTTTTCATCAAAAGCACCAAGCATTGGAGCGCCACTTTGCCAACGAGGGCTGTCTAAAGAAGCCGGCAATGCCTCAAGATTGAGTGAAATCTCATCTAACTGTTCTAAAGTATAACCTGTTGTAAACACTGGAAACAACGTGAAAGGCTTTCCCTGTAGCGTCGACCATTTCTGCAAGCCCCAATCATAAACAAAGGTGGTTTGTTCGTTATTGCCTCTTTTTAAGGACCAATAAATCCGGTTATCAATGGGGTCTATAACTCCTTGCATCTCATCAAGAGCAAACTTATCAAATGTTTTAAAAACCGTTCTATCAACCTTTTCAAAACCTATCGGTAAAAGTTGACCATCTAAACTCATCTGATAAAAACCACCATCACCTGCAAAAAAAGCGTCACTCCCTCGACATGCTATAGAGGCTGCACTGCGGGCTCCTCGCTTGTCTTGTATCTTTTGAAACGTAAACACAATCTTAGAACCCGCAACAAAGGTTCCAGCATAAATAGCAGAACGCATAAAAATGAGGGGATTGGTGGATTCTGTTGCCCCTTGAACATATTCTCCATCCGGAAAATCTTGAAAATCGCAATCTTTCTGCTTAACTGTCCAATGGGTTGCATCTTCCAAACCAGACCAATGAATGCGATTGGGGTGATCTGTCAATTGCATCAAACAAACAAAAGGTCCCCAAACCTTCACCAAGCCTGCTTTCGGCGGATTGCCTCCTAAATCTTCAAATCGTTCAGAACTATGGGTATTAAAAACTTGTGGTTTATCATTTTTATTGACCGCAATAATTCTTTGACCAAACAGAGCAAATGACCATTGATTATCCTCATGCGCATGATAGGTCACACCACTTTGGCTAATGTCTTTCCAACCCTGCGTTTGACTATCATAACTGTAAAGCTTTTGCTTGCCTCCTACGATTATTTTAACACCATTACCGCTTCTAAAGGCGATTGAACCCAAGGGCTTTTCTTCCAAAGGATTAGAAACAACCATTGCACTAGGCATGGGTATGTAACCACCATCTGCCGGTAAAACATTCACAAGGCTATCCGTAAAACTGCCGTTGACAACCGCAACATCCGGTCTGTAATCGGCAATGGGAAAATAAACCATGCTAAAAATCCGTTGGTATTATTCTGGTCACGTTATGACGTTGAGACGTCTCTGCACGCAATTCATTCAACTGTTCGTTAAAGTCATTGTAAGCTGCCGTTGCACAATCGGGGTCTTTCAAGATATTCTTGTAAAGTTCGTATTTTGCACGCGCCTTAATCAAATCAAACGCGTGCACAAACCATGGATGCTCCTCATCGACACTCTCTATCTCTGATAAACGCAATGGAGAGAGAATGAGTTGAATCTGATAGGCTCTATCCGGCGTGGGATAAAGATGTAATTTCCTATCAAAATAACTGTAACAAACCGGCGTTCCTTGCTGCTCTGATGATAACAAAGGCTCTAAAGAAACATGGTCCTTACATTCCAAGGCAAACTTATGATGTTGATCAGAACTCAGATAAACGTTTTTGATTTTAACAGCACTTTCGATATGGCTGGTAGTGCTTGCATCATAAACACCTTGTCCCGCCCGTGTCTCAAACACCACATCACGGCTTTCGTTAAAGTAAAAGGTCTCTCGTTCACAAAAACGAATGGCTGCAAAAATACTTTCTTGGATTTGATGAACATACTCATCGGCTATGTCATCAATCTCATCTTGAATGACCGACACTAAGTGCGAAAGTGTTCTCTTATGACGATAAACATCTCGCTTTACAGGTATCGGTCCTCCGGTTTTAACCCGAATATAATGACGTGTCATCAGAATACCTTTTAGTGAAATAGAAAAATTGAAACTAACTTGACATTACACACTATGTGTATTATAGTGCACTAATGGTAGCGATAATAAAAACAACAGATGAATTCGATGAATGGTTAGAAAAGCTTAAAGACAGAAAAGCTGCCAATATAATTCTTGCAAGGCTTCATAGAATTCGTTCAGGACTTTTAGGTGATGTTAAATTTTTTAATGGCATAGGTGAATTGCGTATCCACTATGGTGCTGGGTATCGAGTTTATTTCACAAAAAAAGGCGATAAAATCATTATATTGCTTTATGGTGGTGACAAATCCACACAATCCAGTGATATTCAAAAAGCCTTATCTCTTTTGGAGAATCTTAAAAATGAAATTGAAAACCTTTAACTTTGAAAAACACCTCACAACACCAGAATCTCAAGAAGTCTTTTTAAATGAAGCCTTCAAAACAGGTGATGCTGCTCACATAGCGGATGCCCTTGGTATTGTTGCTCGCGCTCAAAATATGAGTGCCTTAGCAAAAGAAACCAATCGCGAACGCAGTGGATTATACCGTTCTTTAAGCAAAACAGGTGATCCTAAGCTTTCAACCCTAGTCGCTGTCTTATCTGCCCTTAATTTGCAACTCTCTGTACAGTCTTCTACTTCATAAACTGAGAGGGAGTTAATAGATCTCTCCCCTCAATTTCAGTGATTGGTCACGAATTCAACGACTATACTTGCTTGACCAGCTTGTACCGTTTTGTCCGCTTTAGCATAGAGAGTAAGCTCTTTATCATAAGGGACAAATTCCTTCTGATTAGAAATCGTTGCTGCTTTAATACCGGCTTGTTTGATTTCTACTTCACCAAATTCAGTCCCTCCAGCAGTGCTGCCTATTTTTACCTTCGTGTCCGAAAATGCTGTCTTGACAAACACTTTAATCGAAGTAATCAAAGCACCATGAGGTAGCGTGCCTATTCTCATAGCGTTTTCTTTATCTTCATAGCTAAAATTAAGCCGCAAAAAGCTTACCTGCTGGGTATGGAGGCTTCTTCCTTGCAATGGAGGTGGTAATTGATCTGCCATGTCTTATCCCCTTAATGATTTGTCACAAATTGTACGACCACAACACACTCACCAGCATCAGTAGTTTTATCTCGTGTTGCATAAAGGGTCATCTCTTTATCCTCTGGAGCAAAAACCTTTTGGTCTGTTGGTGTAAAATCTTGCGTATTTTGGGCTTTGATGTCCTTTTCACTGAACTCATTGCCTCCATAGGTACTTCCTATCTTCAACTTCGCCTCAGAAAACGCCGTCTTAACAAACGCTTTAATCGAAGTGATCAAAGCACCACGAGGTAATATCCCAATTTTCTCCGTAAGATGCTTATCTTTATGCGAGATATTCAAACGTAAGAAACTCACCTGTTGGGTATGAAGAGCTCTTCCCTGTAATGGAGGTGGTAATTGATCTGCCATGTCTTGTTTCCTCCCTATGATTAATTATCAGGTTCACCGCTGTAGGTGGGGATAACAATCGTTCCAAAATCTTGAGCTGTTTGTGCGCTATTGGGCATCTTAAAACGTGTTTTCTTCATTCCTATTAAGGTTTTGGCTGCAACACCAAATTCACGTTCATAATCAAAATACTCTTCTTTAAGCGTATAATGCGTTGCACTGTGATTTTTGCCAAAACCAATAACAGCACTTTGCGCCCCTAGAAACACCGCGCGACGCACACTTTTAACAGCTGTATTATCTGTCGATTTAACACCATGGGTGACATGTATCGCTTCGCGTAAAACAACACCATTATACATGCCTAGAGAACCATCAAAGATTGGGTTTTTCGCACGAGAGGTTGCATAAACCGATTTTTGAATATCTAACCACTCACCAACGGCTGTATTGGTTCGCAATTGCATGACTTGTGTTGGATGCAAATAGAGGACATAAACATCATCACCATTGACATGAACTGGAGAAATTTGCGGATTGGCAAGTTTGGCTTGTTTAACCGCTTCATCAATCAATTTAAGACTAAAGCTATGTTTGGCTTTATCAGTGAGATCTTCATCCTTTGTTTTACCATCTGGACGTATAATCCGTTCACTGCTAGGTGCCATGATTTCATTAAAGCCGTAATGAACTGGTTTAATATACACTTCTCGACCGTCAACACTAATCGTACGTGCTGTATAACCACACACCTGAAGAAAAAACATGATGCTTAAACGGTTTGCGTACCAACGAACCAATCCTTCCTTAGCTTTTTTGCGCAAATTCGGGAGTATTCTTTGTTGGTCAATTGAATCATCATTGGCGACACGCGCTGCATGTAAAAGCTCATTAATGACCAGCCTATCATTCATAAATTGAAGTGCTTCTTCATTGCCTTCAAGCGTTTCGCCCTGTGTAACACCATCCCCAAACAGATTGACCAGCAGACTAAACGTGACGCTATCCCCTGCACTCTTATGGGTTTCGTTGTAAAGCTGGATAATGCTGTTTGAACTTTTGCCAATCAGGGGGGCAATTTTCGTTGCCTTCAAAACTTCATTGCTTAATTTTTGTGACCACAATTTCACCGATTGCGGATCATGGGTTCCTATATGTGTTGTTGCCATTGATTTCACCTTTCTTTGCTGTAAAAAAACCGGCTTAAAGCCGGTGGAAAACCCGCATCAAAAGCGGATTATGCTGTAAAACTTATTGCTTAATCAGGGTCTGCACCCATAATTTCATAAAAACGGACTTCATTTTTCGGGTTCGATATCCACGCGTTAAATTCTTTCTCTGACATATTCGCAAGTGTCTCTTTGGTCATAGGACCTGTAATACTCCCTCCTCCACCAGATGCCGTTAAGGTTCTCGCAGAATTCTGCCGGCTTTGAAGCGCTGCTACTTGATTATTCGCTTGTACTGCTTGATTCTGATAGCCAAGATTTTGCGCTATCCTATAAATCTCTTCTGCCGGATTGAGATCTCTTTGTGCACAAGTCGCTACAAGTGCATGCAATTGATCTCTTATAATCGCATCTATTGTGTTTTGTTGTCCATATTCAGGATAAAGTGATGACCAAGAACTCAATTCTTTTGCACGTGCCTCATAAAGAAAATTTGCCGCGGCATCAAAATCACTGGATTTATTTTGAAACGACTTAACAGAATTATTAAAAAATTCACCAAGACGTATATCATGCTGCTGCCGTTCCTCAGCTTGTCTTAGCGCTTCTTTCTGTTCCCTAATATACGCATCTTGCTCTTGTAGCTTTTTTCCCATCCAACTCATATAGCCAATAATGTCTTGTGTAGGGTCTGGGGGTGCATTTTCACCTTCAACCATTGGCGTCTGGGATTGGGGTTCATAAAACTTGACAAGCGCTTCACGAGCTTGTTTGGTTTGTTGCTCCACACGCTGCTGTTCTATACTAGGAACAATCTCTGAAGGTTTTTCAACGGGCTGTGCAACCGGCTCTGGAGAGGTGACATCATCATTATCAATCGTTTCACCATCATAAGTGCCAGCATCAAAAGAGCTCTCATCATCAAAGACCGGTGCTCCAACTCTGTAATCTTCATTCATCGCTTCATTCATTGCTTCGTTCATTTCTGCATTCATTCTCTAACCTCTCTCAAATGCTTCTTCCTCTGTATGTTGCCGCTCTTTCACGCATGATTTGATTTTGCGCTCGTTCATTAAGAATACGCTCCCGTTCAAGCTCATGCTTCTGTTGCATCAATTCCGCTTCCAATTCTGCTCTCTTTTGACGCATGACCAATTCAATCTGCTTGCCTTGTAAATCCATCTGTTGCATCTGACTTTTAGCCGCAATATCTTGCTGCTTTTCCTGCAACTTCATTTCTTGTTCCGGATTCATTTGCTGTTGTTGGGCTTGTTGTGCCATTTGCTGCTGTTGCATCTTCTCACTCACACGATTAAGCAATGACGCAGGCAATGGTGAATAACGAAGTAGATCAAGCATAATATCCGGCGTAATCGCATTTTGAAGCAATGGAAGCAGTTGTGTGATAATACCGAAGGTGCGCTCTTTTTCGTTCGGGCTGGTTGGGGCATCATCCACCACAATGTCATACTCGACACTCGTTACTTCTTCACGCGTCAATGGAATATATTGCGCATTCTCTTCACCAGATATCCGTACCAAACGCCCATCGGACAAGTAATTCTGTATCAAGTGCAAAATAATCTTACCTTGCCGCTTGCGATACAAACGTAAGCCATCAAACAGACAAGCAAGCAGATTTAAACTGGATTGGCGTCGTTGTGCCTCCAAAATACCCGCTTGTGTCACTTCCCTTGTGCCAATGAATTCGGGCGATAAACCCGTCACCTGATTAATCGCTTCCTTAGCTTCATTAAACAACTGGAAAAACCCCGTTGGAAATTCTGCTACGGGTTTGGGTTGGATCTTTCCTTGTGCAAGGGCGCCATCTTCAGCAACTAGCAACGCATCAGACCGCGCCCAATCTTGCATAGCCTGCCTGATGTCCTTAAACGCCCCTTCCTCGACAATAAGCCCCCCTTTGGATTGGCTATTAAGGATATACATCACTTGACTGAAATATTTATTCGCCCACCGTTGTGGATCTTTTGTAGGACGTACAACCCCATAAAATTGCCGTTCTATCTTGTCAAAATACCCCGTTATACACTCCCAACCCAATTGACCAGCTGGAACCAAAGGTTGATCTGGGGATTCAAGCAATTTCCTCCCTAAAAAAGCACGCCTTACAACCTTTTTATTGAAAGCTGCCCCTTGGATATCGGGCATCATGCATTGGAGCTGCTTAAATTCCTCTTCGCTATAATCACGCAATTCACCCGTTTCTAAATCGGGCGCTTTGTAATACCTCTCGCTTTCAAACCAACGGCATTCAACAAGAGTGACCATCCGACGACCGTTTTCAACATCAATGCTCCCTTCATCACTGTAATAATCAAGATCATTATGGTGAACACCTTCATGAGAGCTCCCATCCCTTGCCCAATCTGCACTCAGCTCTGTCCAATGGGCTTTGGGAAACATCTGCTTGGCTACTTCCAAAGGCTTGCGGTCCACATACCACAAACGTTGCGCATCGGTTAAATTCGGTTGCACTGCCGCACTATCCCAGACCATTTTCAGTGGGTCTAAACGCGTAATTACCGGTTCACCATCGAGGCTGTTCTCATAATCAAGCCGTGTATCAGTCCACCCCATGCCGCAGATAACCGCATCTTGGAAAGCGTCACTATCAGCGTATTCTGCATGCGCCATGTCCCGAAACCATTCTGCCGCACCGGTAAGCAATTCACTTGGCAATGCCTTCCCTACTTGACGGGGAATGAATTGCACTTCGCGCTTGTTATTACGCTCTGACCCCACAACGGCATTGACCAATGGGGCAATACGATTAAAGGTCATAACGGGGCGGCGTTGCTTTTTTAACGCCGATAAATCTTCTTCATTCCATTGATCACCATTGTAAAAACCAAAATCCTCCCGTGCATGTTCACGCCATTTGTTCACATGCTCCACATCTTCTTTGTACCAGCTCACAAGCTTGCGAAATAAGCCTTCATGAGAGAGATCAGATACGTTGCTGTCTTTCTCTAAATGTTCATCATCATGCATCATTCTGCCATCCATGAGGTACTCTCATATTCCGTTCTGCCGCTATAAGCTGGTCGCTTTTGTATTTCTTTTGGTGGTTTGTATGAAATACACATCAGTCCAAAGGCATCCGCCCCATGACTCGACCAATCATGCTCTGCACCCAAACCAATGCCGCGCTTCTCATCCCATTTCTC
>NZ_JBHILV010000022.1:1374-16184 GCF_042193505.1 Bartonella sp. TS25HLJMH | reverse complement strand
AAAAGGATTCGAAAGAAGCTGTTAATGGAGGTCAGTTACATGATTACACAGAACAGCAGATGAAGACGGTTCTTGAAAATGCCAATAAGTATACGGATGAGCAAGTTTCTCATCTTGTAAAAGATGGAGTTAGTGAGGCTAATTCGTATACGGATATGAAGTTTGAGATGTTAAATTATGCTGTTGAGGATGTTCGCAAGGAAGCAAGACAAGCAGCAGCGATTGGTTTAGCAGTGTCTAATTTAAGTTATGATGATACTCCTGGAAAAATCAGTCTATCATTTGGTGGTGGTTTATGGCGCAGTCAATCCGCATTTGCTATTGGCGCTGGTTATATGTCTGAAAGTGGAAGAGTTCGCTCTAACATATCTGCAACGAGTGCTGGAGATCATTTTGGGATAGGCGCAGGGTTTAGGGTAACACTGAATTGACAATAAACAAATTCTAACCATTAACTTTATTAACATTTTGTTTTTATTGGTCTTAATGAGAGATGGGAGAGTATAGTAGGCGCGCGCATGAGATACCGTTACGGTGAACATAAGCAGCAATTAACATGAGTTAGAATATTTGAAGCATTAAGATATGATATTAAGACAGTTCAGAAAGAAGTAAGACAGACGGCTTCTGTTGATTTAGCAGTATCGAATTTAAGTTATGAAGATACCCTTGGTCTTTAAGCATTTCATTTGGTACGGATGCATTGGTGTAGTGCATCCGTCTTTGTTATCGGAGCCGGTTATATGTCAGAATATGGAAAGATTCGCTCCAATCTCTCCGCAACGAGTTTTGGTGGTCATTGGGGTGTAGGTGTTGGGCTTAATTTAATACTGAACTGATAAGCAAAAAACTTTTTTAATATGCTCTTTGCCCTTGCCTCATAAAAGCAGGGGCATTTTAGTAAAAAGCTTAAAAAAAACTACCCACGGAAAATAAACAGTCGCCTAAAAGAATGATCAATAGGCACAAAATTATACCAATTTCAAATACATCAAAGCTAAAAATGTACAACCTTTGATAGAAAACGAAATTAATTCTAATATTAAGTATTTTTTTAACTTCCTTAAATTGACTTTCACGAACTTGCCTCTAACTACCCTCTAAAGGCGCTGTAGAAACAACAGCTTATGTCTTAATTTTATTTATGTCCTAAAACACGCTGTAAAAGCAGGAACACGCAAAGGAAATAAGAAAGCTTTAGAGTTCTAGAGCATACTTTTTTTGTGTTGTTAATCTATTATTATGAAGGGGGTATTATGAAAAAATTATATACTACACAAAATCTGTGTGATTTGAGTTTTTCTCGTTCACATCATCGATCATCATTGTTTAAAGTGGCTTCGTTAGGAACTGCGGTGGCATTGTTTTTATCGAATGCTTCTCCTGTTTTTTCAGCAAATCTCGATTTAACAAAAGCATCTCTTGAAAATGTGAAGAATGCTGCCGTGGTTTATCCGCAAAGCATTATCTCTGCGTATGATTACTATGATGGTGATAAGGAAAATTATTTAACAGCATTGAATGTGGCAATGGTGCCAAAAGTTGACGCTTCTGATGACTATGCAAATTTTTTAACCAAAACCCTTTCTGGTATAAGTAATGATGATCCTATTGTGAATGTTTTGAGGACAGATGGCAAAAACTCATTGGAAAGAACATTAGATACAGGCGGGCAATATAAAAAATTGATCATCAGTTCACAGAGTGGTGAGAATACAGCGATTATTGATGCATTGAATCCTTTGCGCAATGACTCTATGGCTAGAATGCAGCGCGGTACCGGACTGCAACGTGACGTAGAGGGTACTAATGTCATATTTGGTAATGATATAACAAAGCTCGAAAAACTCCATGCAAGGAGTGATATTACTGCTCTTGGTGCCAAGATAATAGTAAACGCCTCAGATTCGGTTGCTGTTGGTTATGGTGCGCAGGTGGATAATAGCGTTACTGTTGCTGTAGGTCATTTGGCGTACGCTGTAGGTAAAAAAAGTATCGCAATAGGTGGTGAAGGTAGATGGGGTGATAACCCGACCCCCCCTGAGGGACGTACAATAGCGACGGGCGAAGAATCAATTGCTATTGGACATCGTGCTAAGGCGGACAGTGTGAAATCTGTAGCTTTTGGTGCTTATTCAAAAGTGAATGTAGATTCAGGTGTTGCGATTGGGAGCGAGTCTGTAGCTGATGTTGCTGCTGGTAAACTTGGTTATAGTTCTTTAGCTAAAGGTTCTGCAACTTCTGACAACTTTGCATGGAAAAGTACGCTAGCTGCAGTGAGTGTTGGTGATGTTAACACAAAAAAAACGCGCCAGATTGTAGGAGTGGCAGCTGGTACTGAATTTTATGATGCCGTTAATGTTGCACAGCTAAAAGCGTTAGAAATTTACGTCGACAAAGGTTGGAATTTGTCTGTTGGAGGTGAAAATGCTAAAGCCGTTGGTATAAAAGATACTGTAGATTTGTCGGCTGCAAGTGACAACCTTAAGATCACAAAAGGTACGGAAAACAATAATGTAACATTTGATCTAGCTAAGAATATTACAGTGGCAAGTGTCACTGCAGGGAACGCCTCTATGAGTAGTGATGGCTTTCTGTTTGCTGGTGGGGCTAGAATAACTGTGGATGGTATTGATGCTGGCAATAAACGGATTACAGGAGTGGCAGCTGGGGAAGATCCTAATGATGCAGTGAATTTTGCGCAGCTACAAGAGATAAAAAATCAAATAGCAGGAAGTAGTCTTGTCAAGCAAGATGATGGAGAAGAAGGTCGTATCACCATTGGTATGGCAACGGATGGTTCTGAAATCAATGTTGCAAACCAATCAGGTGATGATCGTACAATTTCTGGTGTGAAGGCGGCTGTAAACAATAATGATGCTGTTAATAAAGAACAGCTCGATGGTCAGATTGCAGATGTTGTTGACACCATAAAAAGCAATAGCCTTGTTAAGCGAGAAGAAGAGACAAATCGTATCACCATTGGTAAGGAAATAGAAGGCACAGAGATTAACATTGCAAACAAATCAGGTGATGCTCGTACAATTTCTGGTGTGAAAGCAGCAGTTAAGGATGATGAAGCTGTTAATAAAAAACAACTCGATGGTGAAATTGCAGATATCACGGACAGCATTAAGGTCATTAAAGAAGCAAATAGCTTTGCAGTTCTCTACGATAAAAATGCAGATGGCATCATTAATTATAATAGTGTGACTTTGGGTGGTGATAAGGGCAAAGGGCCAGTTGCTCTCCATAATGTTAAAGATGGAGAAATTGCTAAAGATTCGCATGATGCAATTAATGGTAGCCAGATTAATAAGATATCCAAAAATGTAGCGAAATTATTTGGTGGTGGTACTGTCTTTCAAGATGGTGTTTTTTTAGGACCAAGATATAATTTATCTCATGTTGGTACCGATGGTACGGTAGAGCAGAAGATCTTCGAAGATGTTGATTCAGCTTTGACAGGGCTTGATGCAAATGTCAAGGCTGTGAATAGCCGCTTAACACATGTCACCAATGAGTTTACTCAGAAAATTGATGGTGTTTCTAAAGATTCTTTATTATGGAATAATAATGAACAAGCCTTTGTTGCACTTCACGGACCAAACGGACAGAAGGCAGAGAGCAAAATCACCTTTCTTAAGGATGGGGATATTTCTCATGATTCAACCGATGCTATAAATGGTTCCCAAATTCATTCTATGGGCAGCGAAATTGCTACTTATTTTGGTGGCAATGCCTCGTTCGAAAATGGGGTCTTTAGAAAACCGAGATATAATTTAACTACTATTGATAAAAATGGCCAGGTAAAACAGCAGGAATATAATGATGTTGGTTCAGCTTTGGGTGGACTTGATACGAATATCAGGCATGTTAATCAGCATTTAATCCATGCAATGAATGACGTTGCTACTTATTTTGGTGGTGGCGCTGGATATGATGAATCTGGTGAGTGGAGACCCCCTAGTTTTCAGGTTACCGAATTTAAGGCTGATGGCACTTCTTCTAAGCAGCCTTATAACAATGTTGCTAATGCTTTTGAAGGCGTGAATAATTCTATTACAAATATTTCTAATCAGATTGCCAATGTGACGAAAAATAGCCTTGTTAAACAAGAGGGAGGTTCTGAAGGTCTTATCACCATTGGTAAGGCAACAGGTGGTACTGAAATCAATGTTGCGAACAAATCAGGTGAAGATCGGATCATTTCTGGAGTGAAGGCAGCTGTTGCGAACAATGAAGCTGTTAACAAAGCCCAGCTTGATAAAAGCATAGAGAAGATTTCTAAGGATATTAATCTCACAACTGCTGCTGCCGTTCTCTACGATAAAGAAAACGGTACCGTTAATTATAAGAGTGTGACTTTAGGTGGAGCGGATAACCAAGGTCCCGTTGCTCTCCTTAATGTTAAAGATGGCACAATTTCCGAAGGATCGCATGATGCGATCAATGGCGGCCAAATTAATAAAATCTCTGGAGATATTGCGAATTACTTTGGTGGTGGTGCCTCATTCGAGAATAGTGCCTTTAAAGGACCTCAGTATAATTTATCTACTGTTTCTGCTGATGGTTCTGAAGAACAGAAAACCTTTACTGATGTTGGCTCAGCTTTGAGTGGGCTTGATGCAAATGTAAAGAATGTGAATGATCATTTAACAAATGTGACAAATAATTTCACACAACAAATCAATAATATTTCACAAGAAGTTAAAGGGGATGCCTTGTTGTGGAGTAATGATGAGCAGGCATTTGTAGCACAGCATGGAGAAAACAAAGAAAACAGCAAAATTAAATTTCTTGCCAATGGAGATATTACTGAAGATTCAACGGATGCAGTAAATGGTTCGCAGCTCTTTGCGACTAATCAGAATGTTAACACTGTTACAAATAATCTGACAACAATTGCTAAAAATATATCAAAGTATTTTGGTGGTGGTGCAGACGTATCTAACGGTAAGGCTCCCACTTACACTATTCAGGGCAAAGCACATAATGATTTTGGATCTGCTTTTAGTACTGTTGATAATTCTATCACGAATATACAAAATCAGATTACGAATGCGACAAAAAATAGCCTTGTTAAGCAGGAGGAAAACGAAGGTACTATCACTGTTGGTAAAGCAACAGGTGGGACTAAAATCAATGTTGCGAACAAATCGGGTAGTGCTCGTACAATTTCCGGTGTGAAGGCAGCAGTTAATAATGATGAAGCTGTTAATAAAGAACAACTGGATGGCCGTATAGCAGATATTAGTAACAGTATTAATAACATTAAAGAGGGAAGTGCTTTTGCAGTTCTCTACGATAAAAATGCAGATGGCACTGTCAATTATAACAGTGTGTCTTTGGGCGGCAATAAGAGTCAAGGACCCGTTGCTCTCCATAATGTTAAAGATGGCATAATTGTGCAAGGATCGCATGATGCGATAAATGGGAACCAAATTAATAAAATCTCCCAAGATATAGCAAACTACTTTGGTAGTGATGCCTCATTCGAAAATGGTGCCTTTAAAGGACCCAAATATAGTTTATCTGTTATTGTTGAGGATGGTCAGGTAGCAAAAGCTAACTACTATGACGTTGGCTCAGCTTTGAGTGGTCTTGATGCAAATGTAAAGAGTGTGAATACGCATTTGACGAATGTAGCAAATAATTTTACACAACAAATCAATGATATTTCAAAAGAAGTCAAAGGGGACGCCTTGTTGTGGAATGGTGATGAACAGGCATTTGTAGCACAGCATGGAGAGGGAAAGGCCAATAGCAAAATTAAGTTTCTTGCTAATGGAGATATTTCTGCTAACTCAACGGAAGCTCTAAATGGTTCACAACTTTATTTGATGAGTAATCAGCTTGCTGCGTATTTTGGTGGTGGCGCTGGCTATAAGAATGGAAAGTGGAGTGCCCCTACTTTCAACGTAGCACAATTTAAGAACGACGGTAGTTCTGGTGAGAAGAAGACATATCATGACGTTGCCAATGCTTTTGACGGTGTGAGTGAGAGTATATCCAAGATAAACGACCGCATTCAAAATGTTGAAAACAATGTCTCATCTAATGGTTTAAATTGGAATGAGCAGAAAGGAGCCTATGACGCTAGCCATGATGGTCAACCAAGTAAAATTATCAATGTAGAAAATGGTAGAATTGCAAAAGATTCGAAAGAGGCAATCAACGGTGGACAGCTTTGGCAGACCAATGAGCGTATCACAGGTGTTGAAAAAGATATTAAGCATATCGAAAACAGGGTTGATAATATTTCAAATACGATTGGAGATATTGGTGATACAGTTATCAATATTGAAAACAGAGTTGATAATATTGAAAACACGGTTAATAATCTTTCTGATGGTGCAGTTAACTATGATAAAGATGCTGATGGCAAAAAGATCAACAAGATCACTCTAAAAGGTGGGAATGAAAGTGAACCTGTTATGATTGATAATGTTGCGGATGGCCATATTGAGAAAGGCTCGAAAGAAGCTGTTAATGGTGGGCAACTGCATAATTATACTGAGCAGAAGATGAAGATTGTTCTCGATGATGCTAAAAAGTATACAGACCAACGGGTGAATAATATCGTTATTAATGCCATTGATGATGCTGTTGATCGGTCTCAGCAATATACCGATATGAAGTTTAATATTTTAAGTTATGACATTAAGAGCGTACGCAAAGAGGCAAGGCAAGCAGCAGCCATTGGTTTGGCAGTGTCCAATTTACGTTACTTCGACGAACCAGGATCTTTGAGTGTTTCATTTGGTAGCGGTGCGTGGCGTGGACAATCTGCATTTGCTCTTGGTGCTGGTTATACATCTGAAAACGGAAAAATCCGCTCTAATCTCTCTGCAACGAGTGCTGGTGGTCATTGGGGAATAGGTGGTGCAATCACTCTGAAAATAAAATAATACGAACAACGAAAACTGAACAAAATATTCACCCTCATTTATTGCAATGAGGGTGAATTTTTTTTTACAGACGCACAGTATTTATCTAGAGATAAGCATAATATTTGATAACGCGATAAACTTTGAGGTTTTATAGAAGATTTTTCTATATTTTTGTTGAAAAAAGATCACAGTAGAATCCATATTGCTAAAAAGTCATATTTTTATGTTGCTATTTTCTTGAACAGCCTATAGTGATACGGAAATGTATATTAGTAAGACTCATTTTGATAAAATAATTTTCAAAGGGGGATAAGTAGTGCGTAAAGATAAAAGATACATCACAAGACCACGCATATATTATTGCATGATACTTTAAAAAGAGAAAACCTAACTAAAAAGCCGATTATACGAGCCAAGCTAGATTTCGAACATATTACAATCTCTTTTTACTTTACTTGATGTTTTCTAATAAAACTAAAATCTATAATTAGGAAAAAACATACTAAAACTTTTTTAAGCATTTTATAGTCATAACTACCAAGTAAAAAGTAATATTAAATATGCAAAACCTCTTTTTTATTTAGTAAAATAATAACACATTAAAACCCTTAGACTCTAAATATGTTATTTTTATGTCCACAAAACATAACCAAAAAACAAAAATTTAGGTCCCAACACTAGGAAGCGCAAACAAAACAGGATCAAAGACTCAAAACGTTCACACCCTAAGCGATGATCCCTTATTCTTAATTCCAAAGAGATCAATAATGCTAAAATGTGTCTTTTTTATGTTTTGGAGGTGTTTTTAAGTTTTTTCATTGGAGAGTTTGTTATGAAAAAATTATATGCCCCACAAGCAGCGAGTGAATTAAAACGTTCTCGTTTTTCTTTTGTTAAAGTTCTTTCGTTGGCTACAGCGGCTACATTTTTATCGAATGTTACACCTGTTTTTTCAGCAAATTCTGATTTTAGAAACACATTGCTCGAAGGTGTAAAAAGTGCTGGTGTCTCTTATCCGCAAAGTATTATCTCTGTTGCTGGTTTGAATGCTTCTTCTATTTCAAAAGATAATTATTTAACAGCACTTAATAAAGCCGGATTAGAAAAGATTAATGCTGCTGATGACTATGCAAATTTTTTAACCAAAACCCTTTTGGGTGTGAATGATTATAGTTCTGTCGTGAATGTTTTGACGGCGGATAGCAAAAATGTATTGGCAAGAACCCTAGATGCAGGGGGGCAATATAAAAAATCTCTCGTCAGTCCACAGACATTTGTGGTTGATAGCGCTGAGGGTTTACAAGCGAATAATATGAATGAAGGGTCTGAATTTGGAAGATTATTTGCGCCTGTAAATGAGCCAATAATAGCACCATTGAGCACTGGTGTAATGAATATTAATGTGCCTACAAGGGCTGAAGGTTTACAAGCGAATAATAGGAATGAAGGATCTGAATTTGAAGGATTATTTGCGCCTGTAAATGAACAAATAACGCCATTAGATAATCATGCAACACAATTAATGATGAGGGGGATGCCAAGAGCTGTAGCAAATGTGCTCCCAGTCGATCAGAGAGTAGACAGTGGAGACCATTCTTATGTTGTTGGTTATCAAACGAAGAAAAACGGCAAGAATGTTATTGTTGTAGGTCCATGGGCTGGGGCTAAAGGGGATGAGAGTATTGCTATAGGTGAATTCGCTTTGGCTAGCGAAAAAGGTGCTGTTGCCATTGGTTCTGGCATCAGTAAAGATATGGGAACTGCTGCTCAGGCGTCGGGTGAACAGTCAGTGGCTTTGGGTTATTTTACTCAAGCTAACGCCGACAAGTCGCTCTCTATTGGAGCTTTTGCAATGGCGGTAGAGACTGGTTCTGTTGCTCTTGGTGCAACAGCAAAAGCGGTGCAAGAAAAAAGTATTGCTATAGGCTTTGAGGCTGCGGCGGGAGCGGCTGCAAGTATTGCTATAGGCAGAAATTCTATAAGTGTTGCTGTTGATAGTATTGCTCTAGGGAGCAATTCTTTTGCCGATATAGCTGCTGGTATTGTTGGTTTTAGCCCTTTGCTTAAAGGAGCGGCAACTGATAAAGGATTTGCATGGAAAAGTACGCTCGGTGCTGTGAGTGTTGGTAATGTTAGTCAAGGAAAAACCCGCCAAATTACCGGAGTAGCAGCTGGTACTGCACTGTTTGATGCCGCTAATGTTGCGCAGCTTAAGTCCTTACAAATGTACGTAGATCAAGGTTGGAATCTTTCTGTTGGTGGTGCAAATGCTAAAGCTGTTGGCATAAAAAATACAGTCGATTTATCTGCTGGAAGTGGCAATCTTCAGATTACAAAAGGCAAGGATGATAATAAAGTAAAATTCGATCTTGCCAAAGATGTTACATTAACGAGCTTAAAGGCAGGTACAAATACCTTCGATGCAACGGGCTTAGTAATTGCTAATGGTCCGAAAATAACCACTGCTGGTATTGGTGCTGGAAATAAAAAAATTACAGGAGTATCAAATGGTAGTGCAGATACTGATGCGGTTAATTTTTCACAGCTGGAAGCGGTAAAAGCACTAGCACAAAAAGGAGGGGGCAGCTGGAAGCTATCTATTGAAAAGGGAGCAGCTAAAGATGTTGGTGCGAATAGCACAATAAATTTTTCATCGGGAGGGGATAACTTCAAGGTTAAGAGAGATAAGGACGATGAAAACAAGCTAATATTTGGTTTGGCTAATGATATATCACTTCATAGCTTAACATTAAAAGGAAAGACAAAATTAGATGAAACAGGCTTAGAAATTACTGATGGTCCGAAAATAACGACCGATGGTATTGGTGCTGGCAGTAAAAAGATAACAGGATTGGCAAAAGGTACTGATGGTACTGATGCCGTTAACAAAGCGCAACTTGATCAAGATGTGACCGATCTTTCTGACAAAATTGAAGATGTGCGCTCTGTGGCAGTTCTTTATGATGAGGAAGCAGATACCGAAGAAGTCAGTGCATTTACCAGATCTGCACGTAAAGTGAATAAGAAGAGTGTGACTTTTGGAGATCCAAAGGAAGGCCCTGTTGCTTTGCATAATGTAGCCGATGGTAAGATCACCAAGGATTCTCATGATGCCGTAAATGGTTCCCAACTTTTTGAGACAAACCAGAATGTCGCTACCTATTTTGGTGGTGGTGCTGGCTATGCCGAAGGCGCATGGACCGCTCCTAAATTCATAGTTAAATCCGTTAAGGATGACGGTGTTTCTGAAGATAAGGTTTATGATGATGTAGCGAGTGCTTTGACTGGAGTTGGTACTTCTCTCACGAATGTTCAGAATAAATTGACTGAGCAGGTTAACAATGTGATTAACAAAGTGGAAAGCGAAAGCTTTGTTCAGCAAGATAAAACAACGCATCTTCTCACTATTGGTGCAGCAGCAGAAGGCGCAGAAATCAATATTGCCAATAAGGACAAAGGGGATAGGATACTTTCTGGTGTGAAGGCCGCTACAAAGGATAATGAAGCGGTTAACAAAGGTCAGCTTGAGAAAGGATTAAAAGATCTTTCCAACAGTCTTCAGTCTGAAGATTCAGCTGTTGTTCATTATGACAAAACAGGTGATGACAATAACACGATTAATTATAAGAGTGTGACTTTTGGAGGTAAAGACAAAGACCCCGTAGGTCTCCATAATGTAGCCGATGGTAGTATTTCCAAGGGTTCACGTGATGCAATCACTGGTGGTCAGATTAATACAATCTCTCAGGAAGTTGCCAAGTTTTTAGGTGGTAATGCATCATTTGAGAACGGTACTTTTAAAGGACCGATCTATAATTTATCCAGTATTACTACAGATGGTGTAAGTACGCCGATTGCTTTTACCAATGTTGGAAGTGCTTTTGCTGGTCTTGATACAAATATCAAGAATGTGAATGAGCGTATTAAGGAAGTATCTGAAAATGTTGCGCACGATTCCTTATTATGGAATGATGATGCACAGGCATTTGTAGCACGTCATGAAAAGAGCAAAGAAGAACACGGTAGAGCTATAGCAACGCAAGATAATAGCAAGATTACGTTTCTTCTAGATGGAGATGTTTCCAAAGGTTCAACAGATGCTGTGACGGGTAATCAGCTTCATGACTTGGGTGCTGGGGTCGCGAAGTCTTTAGGTGGGACTGCTAGCTATGAGAATGGCACATGGACTGCTCCTACATTCACAGTTAAGAGCGTCACAGAAGATGGCAAAACAGAAGACAAAAGCTATAATGATGTTGCCTCTGCTTTTGCAGGTGTTGGTAGTTCTTTCACGAATGTGAATAATTCTATCACGAAGATTAAGAATGAAATCACCAAAGAGATTGCGGATGCAAAAAGTGATTCATTGAACTGGAGTGAAACTGCTAATGCTTTTGTAGCGCAGCACGGAGAGAATAAAGATAGCAGCAAGATTACGTCTCTCCAAAATGGAGACATTACTTCAAGCTCAACGGATGCCATTAATGGAGCGCAGCTCTATTCTATGAGTAAAATGGTTGGTAGTTATTTTGGCGGTGGTGCTGGATATGAGAATGGCACATGGACCGCTCCTACTTTCAAGGTTAAATCGTTCAAGAATGATGGCAGTGTCTCTGATGCGACCTATCATGATGTTGCATCTGCTTTTGAAGGTGTTGGTGATTCATTCACGAATGTAAAAAATGAGATTACCAAAGAAATCACCAATGTAAAAAATGAAATTACCAATGTAAAAGGTGATAGTCTCGTTAAGTGGGATGACGAGAAGCAAATAATCAAGATTGGTGGTGAAAAAGGTGGTAATACAATCACTATTGCCGATAAGGATAGCAAGGGTCGAACACTTTCTGGCGTAAAGGCAGCAGAACAGAGCGACGAAGCCGTTAACAAAGCACAGCTTGATGAAAATGTGGACAAGCTTTCTAAGGATATTGAGGAAGTTCGTTCTGTAGCGGTTTTCTACGATACAGAAGAAGCTTCAGAAGCGGTCAGTGCCCTTACCAGATCAGCGCGTAAAGCGAATAAGAAGAGTGTGACTTTTGGAAATCCGAGTGAGGGCACTGTTTCTTTGCATAATGTCGGCATAGGTAAAATTGCAGAAGATTCAACCGATGCAATCAATGGTTCCCAGCTTCATTCACTAGGTAATAAGGTTGCTACCTATTTTGGTGGTGGCGCTAAGTATGAGAATGGAGAATGGGTAGCTCCTGCTTTCAAGGTTAAAACTGTCAAGGCTGATGGTGCTGAAATTGAAGACAAAAGCTATAGTGATGTTGCCTCTGCCTTTGAAGGTGTAGGTACTTCATTCACGAATATTACAAATGAAATAAAAAAAGAAATTGCTACTGTTCAAGGTGATGCCTTGTTGTGGAGCGAGTCTGATAGGGCCTTTGTAGCGACGCATGGAGAGAATAAAAATAGCAGCAAGATTACATCTCTTGCAAATGGAGCAATTAATGAAAACTCAACGGATGCAGTAGCGGGCAATCAGCTTTATACTCTAGGTAGTAGTGTTGCATCGTATTTCGGTGGTGGCGCTGGCTATGAGAATGGCGCATGGACCGCTCCTACTTTTACAGTTAAGAAATTTAATGCAGAAGGTGAAGAGACTGAGGAATCTTATAGCGATGTAGCAGCCGCCTTTGCTGGTGTAAGCAATTCTATTAAAGATGTTCATAATGAGGTGAACAATCAAATTAACAAAGTGGTTGGAGACAGTCTGGTTAAGCAAGATCAATTGGGTTTGATTACGATTGGTAATGAAAGAGGCGGTAATAAAATCACTCTCACAAACCGTGACGGTATGACACGGATACTTACTGGCGTGAAGGCTGGAGACATTTCTGCAACCTCAACGGATGCAGTAGCGGGTAATCAGCTTTATTCATTGGGTGATAAGGTTGCTACGTATTTTGGTGGTGGCGCTAAGTATGAGAATGGCGCATGGACAGCTCCAAGTTTCAAAGTTAAGACTGTCAAGGATGATGGTAGTGATGTTGAAGAAAACAGCTATGAGACTGTAGCGGAAGCCTTTGAGGGTGTTGGTAGTTCTTTCACGAACATTCATAACGAGATTAACAAGGAGATTAGCAAAGTCGTAGGCGATAGCCTTGTTAAGCAGGATAAAGACACTGATTCTATTACTATTGGTAAAGAAACAAACGGTACTGTAATCAATGTTGCAAACAAAAACGGTGTAAATCGAGTGATTTCTGGCGTAGAGGATGCAAAAGATAACAATGATGCCGTTAATAAGGGTCAGCTTGATAAAGGCTTAAAAGATCTTTCGAACAGTCTTCAGTCTGATGATTCAGCTGTTGTTCATTATGATAAAAAAGGTGATGACAATAATGCTATTGATTATGCGAGCGTGACTTTTGGTAAAGGGAAAGATTCTGCAGCTGTAGGTCTTCATAATGTTGCCGATGGTAAGATTGCCAAGGGTTCACATGATGCAATCACGGGTGGACAGGTTAACACAATCGGTGAGGATGTTGCCAAGTTTTTAGGTGGAGGTGCCGCATTTGGCAGCGGTTCGTTTGATGGACCAACCTATAAATTGTCTCATGTTGATACAGATGGTAAGATAGAACAAAAATCTTATAAAGATGTTGGTACAGCTTTTGAGGGGATTGATACAAATATCAAGAATGTGAATCAACGTATTAAAGATGTTTCTCAGGGTGTTTCTCAGGATTCTTTGTTATGGGACAAGGATGCACAGGCCTTTGTTGCAAAGCACGGAGAGAAAGCGGAAAGAAAAAATAGCAAAATTAAGTATCTTGAGGATGGTGAATTTTCAGTAGGGTCAAAAGAAGCGGTGAATGGTTCCCAACTTTATTTGGTGAGTAGTGCATTCTCTAATTATTTGGGTGGTGGTGCTGGATACAAAGAAGGTAAGTGGACTGCTCCTAATTTCAAGATTGCGCAATTTAGTGCCGATGGTACTGTTGGTGAAGAAAAGGGGTATAATAATGTTGCCAGTGCTTTTGCTGGTGTGAATACTTCTTTTACGAACCTTAATCAGGAAATTATTGATGTAAAGAACAGTATTCTTGTTACGCAAGAAGAGGGGGTAAGTCTGTTCAGAATTGGTGATAGAGGCATTCGCCTTGGTAAGTCAGCAGGTGTTATCAATATTGGTAAGGGAACCGGTGGTACTGAAATCAGTGTTTTGAATAAAGACAATGCTAATAGGAAAATTTCTGGTGTAGAGGCAGGTAATCTCTCCGTAGACTCAACGGATGCCGTAAATGGTTCACAACTTTATTCAATGGGTGATAAAGTTGTGACGTATTTTGGAGGAGGAGCAGCATTTAATGGTACTTTCACAGGCCCTACCTATAAATTATCTAAGATTTCTGAAGATGGTGCAGCAGAAAAAACTAGCTATGATAATGTTGGAAGTGCTTTTGAAGGTCTTGATACAAATATCAAGAATGTGAATGAGCGTATTAAGGATGTAACCCAAAGTGTAGCGCAAGATTCTTTATTATGGAGCAAGGAGGAAGAAGCTTTTGTTGCGAAACATGGAGAGAATAAAAATAGCAGCAAGATTACATCTCTTGCAAATGGAGATATTTCTGAAAGCTCAACGGATGCGGTGAATGGCTCTCAGCTTCATTCATTAGGCGATAAGGTTGCTACATATTTTGGCGGTGGAGCTAAGTATGAGAATGGAGAATGGGTAGCTCCTGCTTTCAAGGTTAAAACTGTCAATGCAGATGGCAGTGAAGGTGAGGATAAAAACTATACCAATGTAGCAGATGCATTGGCTGGTGTTAGCAGTTCTCTCACGAATATTAAAAATGATATTACCAATGTAAAAGGTGATAGTCTTGTTAAGTGGGATGACGAGAAGCAAATAATCAAGATTGGTGGTGAAAAAGGTGGTAATACAATCACTATTGCCGATAA
>NZ_JBHILV010000022.1:0-1274 GCF_042193505.1 Bartonella sp. TS25HLJMH | reverse complement strand
TCAGTGCCCTTACCAGATCAGCGCGTAAAGCGAATAAGAAGAGTGTGACTTTTGGAAATCCGAGTGAGGGCACTGTTGCTTTGCGTAATGTTGGAAGTGGTAAACTTACAACAGACTCAACAGAAGCCGTTAATGGCTCTCAGCTTTATTCATTGGGCGATAAGGCAGCAACATATTTTGGCGGTGGTGCAACATTTACAGAGGGTGCTTTTACAGCTCCGACTTATAAGATCTCTAATATTGCTGAAAACGGTGAGGTAACGGAGAGTGCTTATAACGATGTTGGTTCAGCCTTTGCAGGTCTTGATACGAATTTCAAGAATGTGAATAATCATTTGACGAATGTTGTCAATGAATTCACTGAAAAAGTAACGAACATTACGCAAGAAGTTCAAGGTGATGCTTTGTTGTGGAGCGAGTCTGATAAGGCTTTTGTAGCTCTTCATGGAGAAGGTAAAGAAAGAGCCAACAGCAAGATTACATCTATTTTGGCTGGAACAGTCTCTGAAAGTTCCACTGATGCTGTGAATGGTGGTCAGCTTTATACTCTAGGTAGTAGTGTTGCTACGTATTTCGGTGGTGGTGCTAGCTATGAGAATGGCGCATGGACCGCTCCTACTTTCAAAGTTAAGACCGTTAATGAAGATGGTAGTGCGGTTGAAGAGCATGAGTATGCTACTGTTTCTGCCGCTTTTGAGGGTGTAGGTAGTTCTTTCACGAACATTCATAATGAGATTAACAAGGAGATTGACAAAGTTGTAGGCGATAGCCTTGTTAAGCAAGATGCAGAAACAAAGGTTATCAAGATTGGTGCAGAGAAAGAGGGTACGGCAATCACAGTTGCAAACAGTAATGGTGATGCCCGTAGTATCTCTGGCGTGAAAGCAGCAGCTCTCTCTGAAGGATCGACAGAAGCGGTCAATGGTAGTCAGCTTTATTTATTGAATCAGACGCTAGCAAAGTACTTTGGTGGTAGTGCTAGCTATGAGAATGGCGAATGGATCGAACCAACTTTCACGCTTAAAACCTACAATGCCGATGGTACGGAAGGTGATCCACAGGAGCATCATAATGTAACGGAAGCGTTTGCAGGAATTGATAAGAATTTCACAAATGTCGTTAATGATTTTAATGAAAAAGTCACAAACATCACAGAATCTATGCAAGGCGATGCTTTGTTGTGGAATGAAAGTGAACAAGCTTTTGTAGCTAAGCATGGAGAAAAAGATGGAGAGAAGACAAACAGCAAAATCACATCACTTGCGGCTGGTTCT
>NZ_JBHILV010000021.1:0-22834 GCF_042193505.1 Bartonella sp. TS25HLJMH | reverse complement strand
CACGAGATGATAGAGACCTATCAAGGCTTAAAGATGATGTCACGCATCATGAAATTGATTGCCTTCATCCTCTTTATATTCGTAATAGATTTTTCCCGTTTTGTGGACGCCATAGAGAATAGCTTCTCACATCTTAAAAGATGGATAACAAAAAGTTAGAACATCTTAGAATTAGAGACTCTTTGGACAGCAGGTACGGCTAAAAAACCACCCCGAAAAGAACTCTTGATTCGCAATAATTGAGGAAAATCATAAAAAGATTTGTTAGAATCAGAAGAAAATATTTCTTCTCTAATAGGACTTTTTATATGGTTACATCTTTTGGTAAAATTTTACGTAAACTTCGCGTTGATCATTCAGAACGCCTTTTAGATATGGCTAAGAAATTAGATATATCTGTATCATTTTTATCTTCTGTCGAGATTGGCAAAAAATCTGTTCCTGTAGGACTGGAGGAAAAGATCATAGAGCTTTATGGTTTAGATAAAGAGAAGGCTTTACTCTTAAGGAAAGCAGCTTATGCTTGTCGCAAAAGTTTTACAATCAAGACTTCTGATCCGTTGAGGCGTGAAGCTGTTGGTGAGTTTGTTAGAAATTTAGAGAATTTTTCACAACAAACCGTAGCAGAATTAAAAGACTTTCTTGAGAAAGTTGGTAAAAAAAGAGGCGTCCTATAGAGAAGTGTTGCAAAATCCTATTCCCTCACTTTTATTTACGCGTCCCTCACTGTAAAAAACATATGGAAACTCAATAAATTATTTTGGATAAAAAAGAGCATGGTGCCCAAAAGAGGACTCGAACCTCCACGCCTTGCGGCACAGGTACCTGAAACCTGCGCGTCTACCAATTCCGCCATCTGGGCTCATAAAATTGATCTAAGCGTATGAAGCAATTCTGTCAATGAAATTATAGAATTTATTTTTTTAGCTTAAAACGATTGAATTGATTTTTTGGGAGATCATGATTTTAGAAGTTTAAGGTGCGAGGACTGTCTTCGATAAAATTGTTGAATCCGGATTAAATGTATAAATAATAGGAATGCCGGTCGCTAATTCTTGAGATATAATTTCCTCACCGGAGAGACCTTCAAGCGCCATAATAAGAGCACGAAGAGAGTTTCCATGCGCTGCGATCAAAACAGTTTGGGAGCGCAAAATATGAGGCTGGATGTGGTAAAGATAATAAGGCCAGATGCGCGCACCGGTGTCGCGTAGGCTTTCTCCATTCGGGGGCGCAATCGTATAAGAGCGGCGCCACATTTGCACTTGCTCTTGTCCCCATTGTTGGCGTACTTCATCTTTATTTAAACCAGAAAGATTACCATAATTACGTTCATTTAATGCGGGATTTTTTATCACTTCTAAATCTGATTGTCCCATTTGCTCTAAAATGTGCTGAGCCGTTTTTTGAGCACGCTGTAAGGCAGATGTATAAGCGATATCAAACTTCAAACCATATTCTTTCAGTTTTTTTCCTGCTGCTATCGCTTCTGCATGACCTTTTTCTGTTAAATCGGGATCTTTCCAACCGGTAAAAAGGTTTTTGAGATTCCATTCACTTTGTCCATGACGAATTAGTACAAGTATGCGTTCCATTATGAATTGCCTCTATTCTATTGATTGTTTAAAATTCATCGTTCAATCCCAAAACATCGAGCATTGAATAAAGACCGTTTTCATGATTTTTTGCCCACAAAGCTGCTTTTAATGCGCCATTGGCAAAGATAGAGCGTTCTTGCGCTGTATGTGAAAGAATGATGCGCTCATGGGAACCGGCAAAAATGACACTGTGTTCTCCAACAACTGTTCCACCACGTGAACAAGAAAAGCCAATGGAGCCTTTTTCGCGTTTACCTATATGACCATTGCGTTCGTTGACACATACATTTTTAAGCATAACATTGCGCCCTTCAGCTGCTGCTTGGCCAAGAAGAAGGGCTGTTCCAGAAGGGGCGTCAACTTTGTTCGCGTGATGCATTTCATAAACTTCGATATCAAAATCATCGGCGCCTAATGCTTTAGCGGCTTTCTTTACAAGGTTGGCCAAAAGATTTATTCCAAGGCTCATATTTCCGGATTTGACAATTGTTGTATATTTCGCAAAATCTGCAATTTTTTCTTCTTCTGTTTTGCTAAATCCTGTGGTGCCAATAATATGGATAAGGCTTTTTTGAGCAGCGTAGTTAGCATAAAGAATACTGGCTTCTGGTTGAGAAAAATCTAAAATACCTTCTGTGTTAGAAAAGGCATTTTCAGGATCGTCAGTAATGCCAATTCCAAGAGAATCTGAACCAATTAAGGCACTGGCATCTTTTCCTACAAACGGTGAGCCTTTGCGTACAAGAACAGCACAAAGTTCTACATCTCTCCTCTGTTGGATTGCTGTAATGAGTTCACGTCCCATTCTTCCATTTGCACCAACAACTGTAAGGCGCATTCTTATCTCCTTATGACATTTCACTGTGCAGTATAGGCAAATTCTTGCCTTCTTTCCAATGGTTCTTTTTCTTTATAGGAAAAAAGTTTTCCTGCTTTAATTTATCTTGTTGTGCTGTAAAACACTGTTGTTTAGAGAAAGTAATATATGATCTACAAATCTAAATAGAGATGTTTTTCGTTAGAGTGTGTGATGAATATTCCTAAGTAAGGTTTGCTTATGAAACCTAATGAAGATTGTGTATTACTTCACGTTTTTGTTTCTTTCGTTCTTTAAGGGGAGGGGCGTTCTTCATGCAAAACAAGATCTCCCAAACAAATACACTTATGTTGTCAATTCATGCGCTTGTCTTAAAGAAATATTTCTCAATACTTCTAAACTTATTTTATGATAGTGCTCGTGAGTGGTATCACGAGAGAGTATCCATGAATAATATACAATCTATTCTGCGCCACTATCTTTATGCTTCATAAAAGAGAAAATTAGCACTACCGTACGTTTTGTTAGCCTTTAATGTTTTAACAATCCTTGGTACTTAGGCATTTCCATTCTTTTCTTTAATATTTTTTCACGAACCAATTCCATATGTGACGCATAAGCAAGCGATTTTGATTGTTTCAAATTTGATGAAGGTAATGAGAAAAAGGTATTTGGAATTGATGATTCAAGTTAAAAAAAAAGATTATTTAATCATTTTATATCAATATGTTATCTATTAATAAAATCACGTAAAAGGGGGGTGGAAATAAGGGAGCAACAAGAAGTTGGATTGTTTACACACGAGAGTTGGTCGGATTCTTTATCTTTTAGGAAAGTCAGTTGAAAAAATTGTTATGTTGTAAAAACGCATGATGAGGCTTTGTTTATTATAGAGCAAAGAGTATATATGTTATGCAATGCGCTTTTTCATATATTGGGGAGAATGGAGGATAATATGTGTTAAGTATTGTTATTTTATTTGCCTAGCTTCCAGTGATGCTACAGCTCTTATATTTAAAGAGAGTATTTAAAATCCTTTCTTATTATTCCTATGCTAATCTTTTTTGTGATACGTCAAGAAAGTGATTTTTTTCATGCATTATAAGGGGGATAAAATAAGAAAATATTATGGGGGGCTTATTCTCTGTTTAATATGATTCTAAATCAATGTATTATCGTATTGTTTATACGCATGCATAAAAATTCATAAGCCTATAAATATCCTTTAGATAAAATATTGTTTTTACTTTTGTTTGTGGGAGAAGGCTAGAAATCAAGATCTGCATAGTGAGCACTTGCAACAATTCCGCGGACGCGATCTGTTAAAAGAGAACGAAAAGAAGGGCGTGATTTAATTCTCATATACCAGTCTTTGGCAGCAGGAGATTGTTCCCAGTCAATTTCCCCTAGAAAGTCAAGTACAGAAATAGAGGCTGCTGCTGCTAGGTCTGCATAGGACAAGGCAGAGCCGACTAAGCTATCGCGAGAAGCACAGAGCCAGTTGAGATAGTTCATATGTGGTAAAATATTGGCACGTGCATTGCGTAAAATTTGTGAATTAGGAGCACCACCGCCAATGGCAAGTGGCATTTCACGTTTATGGATTCGTTCTCGTACGATATGGCGCGTTGCTTCATTTTCGAATTTATTTAAGAACCAGTCATTGAGACGGCGTACTTCCGCACGATCTAAAGGATTTTCCGGAAAGAGCTTATTGTCTTGTCGTAAACTTCCATGTGTTTCGTCTAAATATTCGCAGATAACAAGAGGACCTGATAATGGAACCTCGTGTTCATCGAGAAAAACAGGAACATGACCAGCGGGATTGAGGGCTAGAAATTCGTGTCTTCTTGCCCATTCATATTCTTCAATCAGTTGAGTGGTTACACCATATTCCCCAAGAATGAGGCGTATGAAGCGCGAGGCAGCGGATAGGGGAGAGTGAAAAAGTGTCAGCATAATTTACACTATCAAATAGAGTTGATGAGAATTCTTTCAAGTAATCATTTTTATAAAGATGCTTGACTAGAAGTACAAGATCATTAGCAGCTGCTAGTAATTATAATTAATAAATTGTTAATAATAGCAATTGTTCTTTTATGCGATGGTTTGCAAAATGGCAGCACGTAATTCTTCTAAACCGAGAGCTTTTTCTGAAGAGGTTACAAGAAGCTCAGGATAAGCTGCCGGACGTTTGAGAAGCTTTGTTTGTGTGCTCATAATTAATTTTTCCAAGGCATTTGATTTGATTTTATCGCTTTTTGTCAAAACAATTTGATAAGAAACGGCTGCTTTATCAAGGAGAGCAAGAACATCTTCATCATTATTTTTGATTCCGTGCCGTGAATCAATTAAGATATATACACGTTTTAATGTTGTGCGTCCCCGTAAATAGCTAAAAATCAAATTTGTCCACGCATCAACCAGATTTTTAGGAGCAGCAGCGAAACCATAACCAGGCATATCTACTAATGCTAGAGGGGGAAGATCTCCCAGCTGCCCACTGAAGCCATCAGGGACAAAATAATTAAGCTCTTGAGTTCGTCCTGGTGTATTTGAGGTGCGTGCTAAGCTTTTTTGTTGGACGAGTGCGTTTATTAAAGATGATTTTCCAACATTGGAACGTCCTGCAAATGCAATTTCTGGTGGTCCTTCAGGGGGGAGAAAGCGTATTGCTGGTACACCACGAATAAAAATCCAATTGCGAAAAAAAATTCCAGAAAGGGAAGAATCTCTTGTCATTCATGCACTTCTTTTTTGGGTGATTTTCTCCACATGGTTTTCAGATTATCGAAAAGCTCAATTTTAACTCCTTGGCGCTTCATCATGATACCTTGCTGAATGATTGATAATATATTGTTCCATGCCCAATAGATAACGAGACCAACAGGGAAAGAGGCGAGCATAAAAGTAAAGACAACAGGCATCCATGTGAATATCATCGCTTGGGTTTGGTCTTGAGGAGCGGGATTCATACGCATTTGTAAAAACATCGTTATTCCCATAATCAAAGGCCATGCACCAATCATAAGGAATGTTGGAGTTGTATACGGTAAGAGACCAAACAAGTTAAAAAGAGAAGTTGGATCGGGTGCCGCTAAATCTTTAATCCAGCCAAAGAAAGGGGCATGGCGCATTTCAATGGTGATATAGAGAACTTTATAAAGAGCAAAGAATATTGGGAATTGAACCAACATTGGCCAACAACCAGCAAGGGGATTAATGTTTTCGGTTTTATATAGTTCTATTATTGCTTGTTGTTGCTTGGTTCTATCATCGGGATATTTTTCTTTTATTTCTAGCAACCGCGGTTGTAAAAGCTTCATGCGTGCCATAGATTTATAAGATTTATTGGCTAGAGGAAAAAGAAGAGTTTTTAAGAGCACCGTGACAAGAAGGATGGCGATACCAAAATTTCCTGTTTGTTTATAAAGAACATCAATGAGAGAAAACATTGGTTTGGTGATGAAATCAAACCAACCCCAGTCAATTAAAAGAGCAAACTTTTTGATTTTTAGATCATTTTGATAGTTATTAATAATTTCAACTTGTTTTGCACCAGCAAAAAGCCGATTTGTAATAGTTTTTGTTTCATTTGGGGCAATCGTTAAAAGCGATCCTAGCAAGTCAGACTGATAATGCGTTTGCAAACGATCAAAATAAATAAAACGGCTTGTATATTCTTTATTTTGCGGGGGAATAACTGCTACAGCCCAATATTTATCGGTAATACCAATCCAACCTCCTGTTACTTTTGAGAAAGTCATACTCTTTTGCCCATTATCCGGATTTGGATCAAGCTCTGCTAAGGTTTTATATTTTTCAGTTTTGAGCGAATCTCCTGCAATACCTATCATACCTTCATGAAGTAAATAGGTTGCATTTGTATGTTCTGGTGGTGCTGCACGTGCAACGCGGGCATAGGACGAGAGATATATTGGTTCATCACTTTCATTGCTGATAGAATCCTCAATGGTAAACATGAAATGATCATCAACAGAAAGGATACGCCGGAAGATCTGTCCCTGTCCATTATTATAAATTAAAGTGATGGGTGTTGAAGGAGTCAAGATTGTATTGTTTCCCTCTATTTCCCATTGTGTATTCGATTGTGGCAAAGCTTTTGCTGGTAAAGATGCACTTGCAAAACCAAATTCAGCAAGATAGGTCGTTTTGAAACCCTTAGGATTAAGCAAATCGATTTCCGGTGATTTTTTATCGACTGTTAAACGATATTTTTTGAGGTGAAGATCATCAAATTGTGCACCAACAAGATTAATAGAGCCTTCCAGTTCATTAGTTTTGATCGCAATACGCTTTGTTTTGGCCAATACAGCTTTCCGGATTTCAGGTGTCATTGGCTGTTCGATGATAGATGCTGCTTGATGCGTTGAGGTATCGTCAGAAAAATCCGTCGTGGTAGTAGAAAGGGCTGATTGTTGTTTTGACAATTGCTGTGTGATGACTTGTTGTTTTTGTAACTTTGCTTGTTTGGGAGCAACATGGAGAAATTGCCATGCGATGAGCACTACGAAAGATAAGCCAATAGCGATAAAGAAATTGCGGTTATATTCCATCCGTACACCCTTGTTGTTGTTGCTGATGTTTTATTTTTGGTTTTATTCGCCGATTTAACTCACTAATTAAGGATGTAAAAGGCGCATGTAACGCATCACGATATGCTACAATGACATAGTCTGTTCCTGCTTCCATGTGGTTTGTTACACCAACTCTTACGGCTTCACGCAAGCGCCTCTTGATACGATTACGTTTCACAGCATTACCGTTTTTACGGGTAACAGTGAATCCTACACGTGCAGCAAGAGAATCTTTTTTTTCTGTTGTTTGTTCACGAGATTTAACTTCGAGCAAAAACAAAGGACCACGCCGCTTTTCTCCTGTACGGACAGCCAAAAATTCTGCTCTTTTGCGAATACGGCAGGGATGTTTTTTCTTCATAAAAGAACATTTCGCAATTTCACTAAATGCCTGCAAGCAGGCATTAGAGGTTCATAACAAAAGTTTCACAACGAAGAAATGGTGAGCGATCCTCAACGATTGTGAAAATTTAAATGATCAAGCAGAGAGCCGCTTACGTCCACGAGCACGTCTTGCAGCAATAACTTTAAGTCCTCCAGCTGTGGCCATGCGTGCACGAAACCCATGGCGGCGTTTACGGACAAGTTTAGAGGGTTGGTAAGTACGTTTCATTTATTTAAATACCGCGGAGTGCGGCCCTTCTTAATCTTCGTTTTATGAGCAGTTATGCGCGAGATGAATGATTTTATCCTATCATACGGCTGTTAACCCATAAGGAAAAATATAAAAAAAGTCAATCTTAGATTGTTTTTCTCGCTCTTGAAAGAATACAAAACACCTTATAACTGTCTGTGATACTTTTTTACGATACTGTAAGAGTGTCAAAAATAACGATTGAGTCTACAGAAAATAAATGACTAGGGCGTTAAAGAATTAAAGAAAGTGTGACTGATTACTGTATGCTCAATTTAAAGTATCCTTTAATATTAAAAGTTTTTTTCAGTTTTTGTTTTTACAAATTTTTTATCAGAACATTCATTAAAGTGGTTGTAGACAAACACGATTGATAGGATTTTATAGCAGATTTTATGTTTGAGATCCTTTATTTAGGATGGTTTCATATTTTTAAAGGGATAAGATATAAGTAATTTATACTTTATAATTCTGAGTAAAGTAGAAAATTATCAGGTGATGAACCTGTAAGTATTTTTCGTTCTTATGCTTGTATTTGCTGGTATTTTTATAGAGAGGAAAGAACGTGGATCCTATTACAAGTGAGGTTGTCCGCAACGTATTACGTAAAATCAAAGGACCAGATCTTGAAAGTGATATTGTGTCGTTGGGGCTTCTTTCAGAAATATTGATTGCTGATGGTAAGGTTTTTTTTTCCATTACAGTTCCTGATGGAGGTGTGCAAGAATGGGAATCATTGCGTCGTTCTGCTGAAAAGGTGGTATGTGCTTTGGAGGGAGTGGAATCTGTTGTTGTCACACTTACAGCAGAAAAAACAACAAAGGCAGCACCTAGACGGAGAGCAAATCTCTTACCGGTCAAAATGCCCATAGAAGGTGTGCGGCATGTGATTGCTATTGCTTCTGGAAAAGGAGGGGTCGGAAAATCTACGATGGCAATAAATATCGCCTTAGCTTTACAAGATTCTGGTTTCAAGACGGGGGTGATGGATGCTGATATTTATGGTCCATCTTTGCCGCGTTTGACAGGACTTGTTAATCAAAAACCACAGCTCATTGGAGAAAAAAAGATTCAACCTCTTGAAAAATTCGGACTTAAATTGATGTCGATGGGATTTTTGGTTGAGGAAGAAAAGCCGGTAGTATGGCGTGGTCCTATGGTTATGGCAGCGGTAACGCAATTGTTACGAGATGTTGTATGGGGACCTCTGGACGTTTTAGTCGTTGATATGCCGCCCGGTACAGGGGATGCACAATTAACGCTTGCCCAACAGGTACAATTAACAGGTGCGTTGGTTGTCTCTACGCCCCAAGATCTTGCTTTAGTGGATGCGCGTAAAGCAATAGAAATGTTCATGAAAGTCAATGTTCCTATTTTAGGAATTATTGAGAATATGAGTTATTTTATCGCCCCTGATACGGGAAAACGCTATGATATTTTTGGCTATGGTGGTGCACGGGCAGAAGCGGAACGTCGAGAAGTCCCTTTCCTAGCGGAAATACCGCTTGATGCAGCTTTACGATTTTCTTCAGATGAGGGGATCCCTATTTTTGTTGCTAAGCCTAGTGAAGAGCATACTAAACTGTATCGTAAAATTGTTGATCAAATAAAAAATCAACTTTTTTAAATGGATGTTTGTTTAAGAGAGTTTATTAAAACACAATCATGGAAGACGTAAAAATAGTTGCTTCTTTGTAAGGGGAAGTTTTAATGTGTGAGTGGAGTATATAGGTTAAATAAACAAAAAATTATTCATACGTTTGGATAACCTGAAGGGGACCCAAATTAGAAGAGATAGAGCCATGAGGTAGAAAAAATATTGGTATTGAGGATAAAAGAAGACAAAAAATAAAAATAATTTAGAAAAATTGTAAAAGGTTGTAAAAAATATTTAAAAAATCAATTCTTTTCATAAGGTGGTATCTTTTTCAGGTGTAAAAAGCATTTTTCGATATGAGTTTTCTTGATATAAATCTTCAACATTTAGCTCTTTCTTATTGAGATGATAAAAAAATGTTGGTCAAGTCTTTTTAGAAGCATTCATTTTTTGCAAAGTAGCCTCAAGAGCCGTTGTTAAAGCATTCCTTCCCCCTTGATGAGAAAAGTAATTTGACAAAAATTCATTTGTTCCACCCTTTGTTGAAAACTCTTTTTCAAGCAATGCAAAATCGAGAAATGCAGAACGATTCGTTGCTATAATTTTACGCATTTCATCCGTAAGATTTCCAAACATCATGGTAAGGAATTCTGCTGATTGCTGTTTTTTTAACCCCTGTGTTATAAACCACTGATGGGCTGTTTCTATAAAATTAAAATATACTCCCATCAGAGAACCAGCTGTCATAAAAAGATTAAATTGCTCTTCCTTATCCAGCACCAATGTGCCCCCCAATGCATCAAATAAAGTGCGTAAAAAGGGATGATCGGGATAGATTGGTGTCAAATTTTTGCATTCTGCAACAAAAGGTAATGGAACAGCACGATAAACTTTATGATTAATCCACTCTTCTATTTCTGCTGCTTTTGCCATAGCAAGTACAGAAATAACCAGCTGTTCTGGACGAAAATGAAGAGAGCGCAAAACGCCTTCTGCAATTTGGTTGGGCAAGCAAAGAAAAACACAATCACTAACATCAAGCAACGCTTGGTTATTTTCAGCAATTATAACTTTATCATAAGTGTTTGAAAGGCGCTCTGCTGTTTGTGCATTGCGAGGTGAAACAATAATGGAAGAAACATCAAAGGTGCTTGTCATGAGTCCATTCACCATTGAAGCACTGATTGTACCCGTTCCCAAAAAGCCAAGTTTCATTTCTATTTCTCAGTTTTATATTTTAAAAGGAATCTCAATCAACATCTCAGGTGTTTTAACTAACATAAGCGCTAATTGAAGAGGCAACACATATCATAGCAAGAATAATCAAGCCCAAATAGATTTTTGGTTTGTCAAAGAGAACGGCAAAAGCAGAAAACCAACCAACAACAGCTGCGGCTAATGCAAATAAAAAACCTGGTTTATTCATAAGTACAATATGCATTGCCATTAAACCACCAATAATCAGCGCTCCAAAAACAATGAGTAAACCTGTTGCAAACTTTTCATAATCATCCATATTTCACTCCTTATAGCGCTCAAACGGTTACACACTTTTTAACGCATATGCACATAAAAACGAAATGTTTTTTATTGAGTATAGTTAAAATGGGGTCTGCCTCTTATTGATCAGATGTAAAAAATGCAGGGATATGCTGTGGCCAACGCCAAGGTAAAATTGCAATCAAATCAAAGCGTACAGATAAAAGGGCATAATCTTTTTGCCGTGCGAGCCAAATATCGGCTGCTGCCTCAATTCGCCTTTCATTCATTCGGGAAACCGCTTCCATTGCTTCAGCCAACGTTGAACGTGCTTTAACTTCAACAATTAACACAAGATTTCCACGTCGTGCAATTAAATCAATTTCCCCACATTTTGTTTTAAAACGCATTTCGGCAATGTGAAACCCTTTGCAACGTAGCCACCAAGCTGCCAATTTTTCTGCACGAATCCCTCGATAAAAAGACTTTTGTCTGCGTTTTTTTTGTATCATCTTACGCATTTTTTAAAAAAACTAACCGCTGAAAAAGTTCCTGCTTTTTAAAACCGGTCTCTTTTGCAACCAAAGCTGCTGCTTGAGCAGCAGAATGTGTCTGCGCGCGTTCTAATAGCATTTCATCAATTTCTTGATCACTTATCACATTTAAAGAAGAGGATGATTCTCCAACAAGCACAACAATTTCCCCACGAATATGTGCTTGTTTTCTGTAATTTTCCAACAAATTCCCTAAATTGGAAACATCTACTGTTTCAAACTTCTTTGTTAATTCACGACAAATGGCAGCAGGTCGATCAGCCGAAAAAAGAGTGACCATATCCTGTAAAGTTTCAACAAGACGATGCGGTGATTCATAAAAAATCAAAGTTGCTGGAATCTCTTTTAATTGTTCCAACCGTTTTCTGCGCTGTAGCTTGCGTGCACTCAAAAAACCTGCAAAAAAAAAGCTATCAGTAGGAAGCCCTGTCGGTATAAGAGCGGCTAAAAGAGCGGATGCTCCAGGAATAGGAATAATTTTATGACCAGCTTTACGGGCTTCTTCTACCAATCTAAATCCGGGATCAGAAATAAGTGGTGTTCCCGCATCTGAAACAAGCGCTACTGTTTTGTTTTCTGCTAAAGCCGCTAAGAGCTTCGGACCCGCTTTTTGCGCATTATATTCATGATAGAGAAAAGTTTTTTTTTGAATACCGTAACGTTCCAACAAAATACGTGTTACCCGCGTATCCTCACACGCTAAAATATCAATTCCTGCAAGCACTTGCAAAGCACGAAGCGTAATATCTGCAAGATTTCCGATAGGCGTTGCCACAAGATAAAGCCCTGATTCTATAACGGGTGCAGAATAAGCATGCGCACCTATAAAATATGCTTTTTCACACATGCTCTTTTCTTTTCATCAAATTTCCCTCACCACAAGATTTTTATCCATACTCATAAGCCATTTTGGCTCATTTTTACCAGCACATTTTTATCATTATAAAGGCTTACCTTACTCGAATAATCGATTACACTTCAATAAGATAATCTCATCTTTAACGTCTTAATCTAACATTATTATCTATTTTGATCCGCGTTATTTTTTTAGTAAAACAAATTCCAGATGTAACCAATATTCTATCAGCTCCATGATTTTCTATAAAGTTTTTCCTTCGAGAACCAAAAAACAATTTTACCTATGCCACCATCTCACGCTTGGCTGTGCTCTTTTAAAAGCTAAGCTTTTTAGACTATTTCCATAACGCCTATCTTTCAAATATTCTATTGATATCCAAACTGTTTTTCTGAGCAAATGTAAACAGCCTGTTTTGAAACATAAACAGCTAATTGTATTGTTATTGATCAAAGATAAGCCCTTATCAGAAAAATATTTCATTTTTTCATATTCTCTACAGCTTTAACAGTATGAATGAGTACCTTAGAAACGTTTAAGGCTAATTTTTATCTTAAAGATTTGATTTATAATTGATAATTTATCGTTTTGCATATTGATTAGGAGCTTTAAATATCGTAAAACTATCTCATCTCATAGTCAATTAATCAAAATCATTTTCGTGCACTTTGAAGCCTTCTCAAAGCAAAGATTATTGCATCACTGGGGCTCGCAGAGAAAATGATGCTGTTAGCTCGTATTTTTTATTTCGTAAATATGGAAGTGTTTGTTCACAGGAGTACGTTATACTTTTTTTGAATAGTGTCGCAAAATAATTGTTCGATATGTGTTAAGAGCTATCTCTTAAAAACAAGCCCATGAGTGAACAACACAAGTCTGTTTTAATTTTGGATGCCTTATTTTTCTGAAGGATATGCTCCCATAAAAAAACGTAAGTAATAAAAGCAGGGGCAATTTGTGGTTTCTTCTTTTTAAAAGATATTGTGATGCTTTTGAAAGTTCTAAAACCGAATGGATAGATGATAGTAAAGAGGAAAACAGGTTTCTCTCCTTTCAGATTTCATATTCTTGCTAAATGAAGCTGTATTTTCGTTTCAGAGATTAATCAAATAGAATACGCAATATTTTTGCTCTAACTACAAAAGCTGGAACGGCGCGCAGAGCTTTCATTTACCTTAATCTTTCTTTTAAATATACTACTTGTGTTAAATTTGGATGTTGATTTACAAGAAACAGCGAATGCACAAGCTTTATAAGAAAAACAACCCTATAAAACGCGTCATAGAGTGGTCATGAAAGCTATTTTGGCTTTTTATCAGATGGTTTTGCTAATAGCGATAGTCTCCATGGTTTGGCATCTGCTTATTCTTACGGTGTTTGTACATATTCATTGCGATTGGTAAAGGTTAGATGCAAGGGGATTATCCTTGATGAAAAAATAAAAGGTCAATGTGATATTAAAGATTTTTTCGTGTCATTATTAGTAGAAACATTGAAATAGCTTGAACAAGCATGCTCTTTATCTCGTTATCTCGCAATGTTTTTTCTACATTTGTCTGTGGTTTTCTTTAGTGAGCATTACTTGGCAAAGTGTAAGAGAAAAAATAAACTTGAAGCGCATCTTCATGGGTTTTGTTCTTGGCTAGTTAAAACAATTGATGTTTCTTATGAGGGGGCTAAAAGCATTTTGGATCATATAGGAGAGGGGGCAAAGTAGAGCGGACTTATTTTCCTTCAGATTTTCGAGAAGCGCGGCTGTTTCTTTATCGCAGAATTGTCAAGATATATTCATTATTGTTTTGTCATTTAGATAAAAAATTTTTGATAAAAATATGTTATGTTTTGCTATTGAAAAAAGTCATGCGGTGGGGAGAGTGTTTTATATGAAAATAGAGTCCTTTTTACATTGTGAAAGAACGTATGCAGGAAGGGGATTGATAGATTTCTGATCTGAGGGAAATATTTTTATTTATTACGTTTTGTATATTTCAATTTTAGGAGAGTGAACAATGATTATACATTGGGGCATTACATATTGGGATAGAAGGGGCCCTCATTGCCTTGCGGACAGGTCCAAGTGATATTTTGGTTCGGATCTTTGATATCGCATGTTTTACAATGTATGCAATTTGAAGCGTTGATAATATAAGTCAGATGATCATTATACTCTAGCCACTCGTAGACAGCGGCGGGGCAATAGTGTGTGGAAGGTGCCCCATAGATTGCATATTCGGAGTCTTTTTGTTTTCTTAATGAGGCTATTTTTAAATGGCAAGGTTGATTTTCTTCATGGTGAGTATTGGAAAGGGCAACACTTGAAAGGCGATCAAAAGTTACAACACCATCTGGTTTTGGGTAAGCAATGGGTTGAAATTTTTCTGCTGTTTCAAGATATGCATAATCTTCCTTTTTGTGGGGGAGTGTTTTAAATAAGGAAAATCCGAACAGTTGTTGCCACCACATATCAAAACCGGCAAGTTTAATTCCATATTTTGTCCCATATTTTGCCCAGAGCGGTTTGACATTTCGCACTTTATAAAGATCTTTGCCAATAGGACCTTTTCGCCACTGTTCTTCGATTTCTTTGACCTCATCATGGGCACGTCCTTGCGCGAGAGCGGTAGCGATTTTATCGGCAGCTAATATGCCAGATAAGATGGCATTGTGTGAGCCTTTGATACGAGGAACATTGACAAAGCCAGCAGAGCAGCCAATAAGTGCTCCACCAGGAAAGGTGAGTTTTGGTACAGATTGCCAACCTCCTTCGCTGATAACACGTGCACCATAGGAAAGACGTTTTGCACCTTTGAAGATTTCATAGAGTTTTGGATGTGTTTTAAAACGTTGAAATTCTTCAAAAGGAGAAAGATAAGGATTTTTGTAATCTAAGTGCACAACAAAACCGACAGAAATGACATTATTTTCTTGGTGATAAAGAAAGCCACCACCACCGGTATTATTGTCTAAGGGCCAACCGGTGAAATGTTGCACTAAACCGCGTTGGTGTTTATGGGGATCAATTTCCCAGAGTTCTTTGAGGCCAAGACCAAATTTTTGTGGTTCACGATTTTTGCTAAGGTTGAAATGTTGTATTAGTTGTTTTGCAATTGAGCCGCGTGCTCCTTCCGCAATCAGAGTATATTTTGCCAATAACGCCATACCAGGCATATAATTTTTTCCATGAGTACCATCTTTGTTAAGCCCCATATCACCGGTGAGAACACCAATGATAGCTCCGTTATCTTTTTGGATGATGGGCTCTGTTGCTGCAAAACCAGGATAGATTTCAACACCCAACGCTTCAGCTTTTTTGCTTAGCCAGCGGCAGACGCTCCCAAGCGAAACGATATAACATCCGTTATTTGATAAGATTCTGGGATGCAAAATATTGGGCAATAGTGTCGCTTTTTGAGACTTTAGAAAAAAAAATTGGTCTTGGGTGACTGGGGTTGTGAAGGGATGGTCGTTGTCATTTCTCCATTCTGGTAAGAGTGTATCGATACCAATGGGGTCAACAACTGCGCCCGAGAGAATATGTGCACCAACTTCGGTCCCTTTTTCAACAATTGTGACAGAAAGCTCAGGATTAATTTGTTTAAAACGAATTGCGGCAGAAAGTCCTGCAGGTCCTGCTCCGACAATGACTATATCAAACTCCATACTTTCACGTTGGTCATGCAGAGGTGCTTTCATGGCTTATAAAGCTTTCTCCAATTCTGGAATAATTTGGTGGAGATCACCTACAAGGCTGTAATCAGCAATTTGCATGATGGGAGCTTCTTCATCTTTATTAATGGCAACAATAATTTGTGCGTCCATTATACCGGCTAAATGCTGGATTGCACCGGAAATGCCAACGGCGATATAGAGTTTAGGGGCAACGACTTTCCCTGTTTGTCCAATTTGCCAGTCATTGGGAGCATAGCCTGCATCAACTGCTGCGCGGCTGGCACCTAAAGCGGCATCTAATTTGTTGGCAAGGGGAAGAAGAAGTGCCGTAAATTGTTCTTGAGAACCAAGACCACGCCCGCCTGATACAATAACACGCGCAGAGGTAAGATCAGGACGATCACTTTTGTTGGTTTCTGCTTTTACGAAAGAAGAAAGATTTGGATTGGGAGCTGGTGTTATTATTTTAATGGGAGCAGAATTATTTTGGGAAGGCGTTGGTGTGAAAGAAGCTGTACGAACTGTTATAATTTTTTTATGATCATTGGTGCGGACGGTTTCAAGTACATTGCCTGCATAAATGGGTCGTTTGAAGGTATCGGGTGAAAGAACAGCGGTAATGTCTGAAATTTGCATAAGATCAAGAAGGGCTGCTACGCGTGGCATCACATTTTTTCCAGTGCTGCTGGATGTAGCCATGATCACATCATAATCATTTGCTAACGTGAGAATTGTATCTGCCATAGGCTCGGCAAGTTGATGGGCTAAATAGTCTGCTTTTGCAATAAGAACTTGCCGCACACCATTAAGTTTAGCACTATTTTCCGCTATCGTTTGAATTTTTTCTCCGCACACCAGAATATCGATATCATTACTGAGTGCGCGTGCAGCGGTGAGCGCTTTTGCTGTTTCTTCTGTATTATGATCAGCCAATAAAAGAATTGCCATAAGTTTTTGCCCTTTTATGTGAGTGTTGCTTTTACTCTAGTGGTGAGAATATTAAATGCAGTTCTTTTGTTTTAGCGCACTGACAAGCTCTGCTACATTCGCCACTTTAATACCGGATTGACGGGGTTTTGGCTCTTCAACGCTTAAAATTGTTAAGCGTGCTTCCGTATCGATTCCAAGATTAGCAAGAGGTTTTTGTTCAATGATTTTCTTTTTTGCTTTCATTATATTGGGAAGAGAGGTGTAACGCGGTTCATTGAGCCGTAGATCGGCGGTCATAACCATGGGAAGGGGAAGACAAAGAGTTTGTGTTCCATTATCAACTTCACGAGTAACTGTAGCATGCTCATTTTCTATGTTAAGGTGTGAGGTGAAAGTTGCCTGTCCCCAACCAAGAAGAGCAGCGAGCATTTGTCCTGTTTGGTTGCTATCGTCATCAATTGCTTGTTTTCCTAAAAAGACCATATCGGGTTTTTCTTCATCAACAATAGCTTTGAGAACCTTAGCAATTGCTAAGGGTTCAAGTGTTTGATCCGTTGTGACAAGAAGTGCGCGATCAGCGCCCATTGCAAGTCCTGTTCGTAGAGTTTCTTGGGCTGCTTCTGGCCCAATTGAAACAAGAAGAACTTCTGAAATTTTACCGGATTCTTTCTGGCGAATAGCCTCCTCCACGGCTATCTCATCAAAAGGATTCATAGACATTTTTACGTGAGACAGATCAACACCTGTACTATCGGGTTTGACGCGTATCTTGATGTTATAATCAACAACACGTTTGACAGCGACAATTATCTTCATAATGATCCTCTTTGTTTAGTATGACCACAAGTTTATAGCAATACTCATAAGAAACCAAATTATTTAGAATGAAGTCTCATTTATAACTTGTGTTATCTTTCATATAAGCTTTTTTTACGTTTACTTGTACTTTCTCGTCGTTATTTTTAATCTTCATATTTTTGCATTGCTATAATTGCCTTATTTGCTTGAATAAAAAGTAAAAAAATCAATCTTTCTTGTGAGAATATTCTTTATTAGTTTCTTATGCTTTGTTTATGATGGTGCAATAGGTCCTTTACACAATGAAAAATTAAGTGAAAAAGATAAAAATGGGGGAATGATTTTGCTCTTCAAATCTTGAAGACAGAAAAATTAAAGATCTGTTTTTCAAATATTTTGGATAAAGATTGGGGAAAATATTTCTAAAAAAAAGTTTTTAGGAGTTCTTAAAGCTCTATTTACTAAAATAGAGCACACTTTCTCATCATTTGTTGCGATTCTTTTCAAAAAGGTTAATGAGGGGTAGGCGTTTGTGAATACGAAGGGTCATACGATCGATCAGGCTACCAATCAGGTTAGGAATGGTAAATTCTTTTCTTTTGTTGAACAGAAAGAGAGAATGGATACTTCTGTAGAAGTAACGATGTCGGACATTGCTCAAAAATTACGCACCGTTTATACGCAAATGCAAATGAAGCATCCGCCCCGTTCTTTGATGCAGCAGGGTTCTGTAGAAGAGGATTTTAAATCTTACTTAGATGATATTAGTCGAGCCATTTTAGCTGAACATTATATACGTCGTCAAAGAGAAAAGAAGCTTTTTGAGTCTTTAGAGCAGATTAAAACAATTGTTAAAAGTTTGCAGAGCGAAAAAAAAAGCTTAGAAGAAGAAGCGGTAACACGACGGGTATCTTGTTCAAAATCACCTGTTTCTGTTGTACAAAAACTTGCTCATATGGAATGTAAGGAAAATCAAGAACATTTATTCCTTCAAAAGGTGCAAAATTTTTCGAAACAAAACGGTATAATTCCACTCCAAATAAATGTTGAAAATACGTTGCAGCAAGGAAATAGAAGCTCTTTGCTCGGTGATGCTCTGAAATCTTCTTTTAAAAAGGATGAGGGAGTAGTGAAGTGTGCTGTGATAGAAGAAAAGGGTATGATGGATGTTCAGGTATCTAATCATTGCTGTGAGAATGATTTTTCTTCTTTAAAGGTGCAGTCTCGGGAACATGTCTCATTTTTATCTTATTTGGTAAAAAAAAGTGTTCTTTGTTTTTTTACCGTTGTATTTGTGGTAGCGATAACGTTATGTCTTTATAGCTTTTTAAAAGGAGCTCGTTTTTTTTAATTTGTATGATGTTGATGTTAATAGATGTGAAATGTATTGCCCATTCGTGTTTGTGCGAAAGCTATAGTAACTAAAATTATTCTTTTAAACACGCAACAGAGATTATTGGAAAAGAGGATAATTGGAGAAGGATTCTCTAATTGTAAAAAAAAACCTCAAATTATCTTGAAGGTTCTGTAGGTGAGTATTTATTTACCAATTGCTGAAATGTCACTCAATATGCTGATCTTGATTGGTATGGGAGTTGTTGCTGGTTTTTTTTCAGGCCTTTTTGGAATCGGTGGTGGGTTTCTCATCACACCGTTATTGATTTTTTATAATATTCCTCCTGCTATTGCTGTTGGAACAGGTGCTAACCAGATGATTGCGTCATCTGTAACAGGAGCAATTACACATTTTAGAAGACGTACGCTCGATATTAAACTTGGTATTCTTTTGGCGATTGGAGGAGGGGGTGGTTCTTTAATCGGGATTCAGGTTTTCTCTGTTTTGAAAAAGTTAGGTCAATTAGACTTAATGATTTCGCTTCTTTATGTGATTCTTCTTGGAAGTGTAGGAAGCTTAATGATCGTTGAAAGTTGGTATGATATGATGCGCAAGCGTAAGGCAGGAAAAGCCAATATTCGTCTTGCTGGTCGACATAACTGGATTCATCGCTTACCCTTAAAAATGCGTTTTCGGACATCTATGATATATGTTAGCATTATTCCAGTTTTAGGGATTGGTCTCATTGTGGGGTTGTTGTCTTCTATTATGGGAATTGGTGGGGGGTTCTTTATGATACCAGCATTGATTTATCTTCTGCGTGTTCCAACTAGTGTGGTGATTGGGACTTCACTTTTTCAGATTACATTTGTGTCTTCTTTCACGACAGTTTTGCAAAGTATGACTAATCAGTCCGTTGATATTGTCTTGGCTTTTTTGTTAATGCTTGGAGGAAGTATTGGTGCGCAATATGGAACAAAGGCTGGACGGAAGTTAAAGGCTGAACAATTGCGTATGGCGCTTGCATGTTTAGTGTTGATTGTGTGTATGCGTCTTGCTTTTCAATTATTTATACGCCCTGATAATCTTTTCTCTCTGGATATTCTTATGAGATAAAAATGGGTAGATTATTTTTTTTATATATCATTGCAGGTTTCTTTTGTTTTATTTCTTTTTCTACATGGTCACATGTTGGGACGCCAGCTACACCCGTTGATCAACTTGACCACGAAACTGTCCAAATTATCGTAACAACGAATACGATTACTGTGGATGCAAATTTTGCTGGTCGTGATCTTTATATTGCTGGTGTTTTGGAAAATATTGATCCGTTATATTCTCGACAGAACCGTTATGATATTGTTGTAAGCTTGGAGGGACAAAATCGGACAATGGTGATGCGAGAAAAAAAACGCAATGCCGGTGTATGGGTTAATACAGATTCTCTTATTTTTAAAAAGGTTCCTCTTTTTTACTCTATGGTCACAACACGTGAAATTGACGATATTACGAGCATTGAAGATTATAAACGCTTGGGGTTAGGATTACTCTATTTGCCATTACAGACGGATGAACAAGATCAGAAAAAAATACAAAGTTTTCGCGATGAACTTATAAAATTGCAAAAAGCTAAAAGCCTTTATTACGAGGAAGTAGGTGGTGTTCGTTTTGGTTCTGACACACTTTTCACAGCACATTTTCGTTTGCCAGCAAATATTCCTGTTGGACATTATAAAGTTCGTGCTTATCTTTTTCGTGATGGACAGTTTATTGATAGTGCAACAACGACTCTTGAAATTGTTAAAGCACATATCGCTTATACAATTTTTTATGCAGCGCACAAGTATCGCTTTTTATATGGTATTGTTGCAGTGATTATTGCTATTACTACAGGGTTTTTGTGTCGTTTGATTTTTAGAAAAGATTAGCGCAAGGAAAGTGTTAAGGCTTTTATTTTTTATGAAAAATTCGTAAGATAAGAAAAATAGGCACAACAATAATAGCTCCCGTCATAGTTATATGAAAGAAATTTGTAAGCGTTATAAATCCTGCTTCCCATAGTGATTGAAAAAAATCTACTATTCTTTGTATGAGGTTTCGAGGTGTCCATCCCAAAAAATTCATTACGATGCCAATGAAGAATGAAAGGATAAGCAATTTTAGACTAACACGGTTTAATGTTCCTCCAAGAAACGCATGAGAAGAATCTAACAATTTTTTCTTTCGGTTCATTTTAATATACTTTCGAAGATCGTGTTTTTTATTGTATTATCATAGTACAGCGATTTTATTATCATAAAAGAAAAACATTTTTTATTTTTTCTTACTTTTTTAAGTTCACTACCTTAGTACTGGTGTAATAACAGTGCTGTTTTTTGAAATATACGCGTATTTTATTGCATTTTCGCGATATTTTCAGGGCGCTTCATTTCATTAAATGAAGGGATATCCTTTTGTTGCTGAGAATTTGTAGAGAAATTTTATAACGTTTCGATATTCCGCGTCAGGGTGAGAGTTTGTGTTCGTTGAAGATTTTGTAACCGACTTATTGTTGTTGTGTATAGAAATAATATTTCAAGACAGTTTACTTAAAAAAAGACTATCTATTCTGATAAGGGTGTGCTTATATAGGTATTATATTTAGGTATTTCAACCTTAGTCATTGAAAAGATTTTTTTCTGAAAAAATGCAAGCAATGAATTGAGTGTTGTTAAAGGAGCAAAGGTATTTAAAATACGATATTGAAAAAAGCTTTGTTATGTACGGACGCGTGAGGGAATGTCAGAGGTTTGTGGTGCCCGTGCTCCTTTTATTTGGAAATAAGATATTAAGATATAATGAGAAGCTGTTATTTAGTGGGGAATTATGGAAAAATCCAAAATTCCTTTTGCAGAAGGGATAGAGGTGGTTGATGTTGGGCGATGGGCAAATTTTTCTGTTTTGTTGAAATATCAAATTATTATGAAGGCTCTTTGTTATTAAGGTTTTTGAGCTAACAGGGGATTGTCCTTTGATGGCATAAAAACGCTAGAGTAAAGAAGAGCTGAGCTTGTCCGACAAGAGAGAAGAAGTCTTTGTCTTATAGCCTTCAATGGTAGACGTTGTAATATTATCAATTGATTGGTGATAGGTTATGTCATTCATCATATATTAGATTGTTTTTCGGTGCATATTGGGGAGTGGTTTGTAGTTATGGGCATGAGGAGTAGTTGATAAGTGGTGTTGTTTGAAAGTTTTAATACTTTATCTTTCAGAGCCTATGGTTTGTCTAATTTTATTATTTTGCACATTCTTGTTGCGTGGGGAATTTATACAATAAACTTTAAAAGGAAAAGTCTATGAACTTAAAAAGAAAAACATTGAAAAGTAGCGGATCTCTTGTTGCTGCTCTTATTGCACTGGGAGTAGTTGTACAACAGGTTTCAGCAAAAACACCAGCTGATACCCTTGTGATGGCTTGGAATCTTGATGCAATCAGTACGTTTGATCCTGCGCAGCTCACGGATGTTTATGGAAGTGAAATTGTTCGCAATGTTTGTGATAATTTGGTCAGTACTGCGACAGATGATCCTGCTAAAATGGTTCCGGCTTTAGCAACACATTGGGATGTTTCAGGCGATGATCACAGTACGGTGATTACCTTTCATTTGCGTGATGGTTTGAAGTTTAACGATGGTAGATCAGCCAATGCCAATGACCTTGTTTGGGGTATGAAGCGGGTTGTCAAATTGAAGATGGGTAATGCAGCAATTTTTAATGAATATGGAATTACAGAACAAAATGTTGATGATGCTTTGCAAGCTCTTGATGATAAAACAGTGGTGATGAAATTTGATAAGCCTTATCCAGCAGAGCTCATTCTGAATAATATTGTTGCAAGTCCTGCAACAACTTTGCTTGATCGTAAGACGATCATGAAACACGAAAAAAATGGTGATTTGGGAAATCAGTATTTGAAAACTCATGCT
>NZ_JBHILV010000020.1:0-24688 GCF_042193505.1 Bartonella sp. TS25HLJMH | reverse complement strand
AGAACCAGCCGCAAGTGATGTGATTTTGCTGTTTGTCTTCTCTCCATCTTTTTCTCCATGCTTAGCTACAAAAGCTTTGTCACCATCGCTCCAAGATAAAGAATCTTGTGCAACTCCTTCTGAGACTTCCTTAATGCGGGCATTCACATTCTTGATATTATCATCAAGTCCTTTAAAGGCAGAACCAACATCGGTATGCGGTTTATCTGTTACTTCACCATCTTTATCAATACTGGATAAATTATAAATTGGCCCTTTAAAAGCACCATCCTTAAATTCAGCATCTCCACCCAAGAATTTTGCTACATCCGTTGAAAGGATGTGAATCTGTCCTCCATTGATAACATCTGTTGAGTTTTCCGCAATCAATCCTGCGGCTACATTATGCAGTGCAACAGGTGTAGCATCCTCCCCTTTACCAAAAGTTACATTTGTATAGTCAATTTGATCATCGGTTGTTTTATCGTAAAGAACAACAGAAGAACTATCAGACAGAAGGGTATCAGAAAGATCCTTCAAACCTTTATCAAGCTGTCCCTTGTTAACCGCTTCATTATCTTTTTCTGCTGCCTTCACACCAGAAACAGTCCGTGCTGCACCACTCTTGTTTGCGATATTGATTTCACTACCTTCTACTCCTTTACCAATATTGATAACATCTTCATTTTTCGTAACAAGAAGATTACTAATTACATCGCTGATCGCATTTTGAACCTTTGTGAAAAGTTTACCCACACCTGAAAATGCATCTGATACATTCTTATAGCTTGATTCAGCTTCAGTGCCATCATCATTGATAGTTTTGAGCTTAAAATCAGCAACATTCAATTCCCCATCTTTATATTCAGCGTCATTAGAAAAATATTTTGCAACCTTATCGCCCAGTGAATAAAGTTGAGAACCATTTACTGCATCCGTCGATTCTTTCGTAATATCTCCTACAGCAAGCGATGTGATTTTACTGGCTTTTCTGTCATCCCCTTCCCCATGCAGAGCCACAAAAGCTTTGTCACCATCGCTCCAAGATAAAGAATCTTGTGCAACTCCTTCTGAGACTTCCTTAATGCGAGCATTCACATTCTTGATATTATCATCAAGTCCTTTAAAAGCAGAACCAATATCGGTATGCGGTTTATCTGTTACTTCACCTTTTTCATCAATATTCGATAAATTATAAGTTGGCCCTTTAAAGTTTTTTCCATCAAAGGATACATCTCCACCTAAAATTTTTGATAAATCCGAAGCTATGGTATTAATCTGACCACCCGTGATTGCATCATGTGAATCCTTGGAAATCTTACCATCAGCAACATTATGGAGACCTACAGCCGTCTTATCTTTAGCTTTTCCTAAAGTCACACTACTATAATTAGTTTTACCATCTGAATCTTTATCATAATGAACAACTGCTGATTCATCAGACTGAAGACTGTTCGAAAGATCTTTCAAGCCTTTATCAAGCTGTCCCTTGTTAACCGCTTCATTATCTTTTTCTGCTGCCTTCACACCAGAAAGAATCCGATCCGCACCAGCCTTATTGGCAATATTGATTTCACTGCCTTCTACTGCAGCTCCAATAGTGAGACGATGTGTTGTTTTGTCTTGCTGAACAAAGCTTTCGCTTTCTACTTTGTTAATCACATTATTAACCTGTTCAGTCAATTTATTCTGAACATTTGTGATAGAACTACCAACTCCAGAAAAAGCAGATGCTACATCATGATATTCCTTATCTTCAGGGCTGCCATCTTCCTTGATTGCTTTTACCTTGAATGTAGGAGCTGTCCATTTACCATCCGCATAGCTAGCACCACCACCTAAATAAGATGCAACACCTGTGCCCAATGTATGAAGCTGTGAGCCATTTACTGCGTCTGTTGAAGTTGCACTGATTGCCCCGCCGAGTAGACCGGAAAGTTTCCGCTCTTCATTACTTTTGTTCAAAATACTGATTTCGCTACCACCAGTTTCCATACCAACAGTGATAAGACCTTCTCCTTCATTAGGGAGACTGCGCGTTCTCCTCTTCTTTGCTACTTGCTTAACAAGGATACTGTCTCTTACTTCATTAATTTCAGTATTTGTTGCCAAAAGTTGGGAACCATTGACCGCTTCGGTTGATTCTGCTGTGAGTGCACCATCTTGAATGCCTGTTATCTTCTTACTGCCAGCGTCAATACCACCCGTTGTTATTTTCGGACCACCTGTAATCACTAAGCCTGTTGCGTCTAGGGTATTTGTGCCTGCCTTTAAGCTCGTTAATGCAACATCTTGAGCCAGATCAAATTTTATCTTATTATCTTTATCGCCTTTTGTAATTTTAAAATTTTTACTTCCAGTTGAAAAATCTACTGTATCATCTATGCTAACGGCTTGGGTATTTTTATCATCAACAGAAAGTTTCCAACCTTTGCCTGCGTACTCTCTTAGTGCTTTCAGCTGCGCAATGTTGACGGCATCAGTGTCTGCATAACCCGCTGCCACACCTGTAAGCTGTCGTGTTATCTTATTCGGAGTATCACCAATACTAAAAGCTCCTTGAGTGCTCTTCCATATCACACCATCATCTGTTGACCGGCCCCCTATGGAAGGATCATAGCCAACTGTGGACGCTGCGTTACGAGAAACAGATTTATAACCCACAGCAACACCACCATCAAAAAGTACTTGTACATTTGAACCTAATGCAATACTATTTTTAGCTGTTGCAACTGAAAGTCCACCTAATGCAATACTATTTTCACCAGATGCATTGGCAAAACCACCTAATGCGATACTATTGTCGGCAGTTGCACTTGAAAGATTCCCTATAGCAATACTTCCTTGCCCACCTTCTCCCGCACTGGCAGCAATTGTAATGCTCTCCGATTCGGCATGCCATTTAAAGACACTATCATCGGCAGCTTTTTTAATCTCATTGTGAAGATTTACATAAGACTTACCCACACCCTCAAAGGCTTTTGCTACATCCGGAAAACTTTCTTCTTCAATCTCATTCGTCTCAGGATTGAAAGTTTTAATTTTGAACTTTGGATCATCCCATTGACCATTTGTAAATTTAACACCACCACCTAAATACCCAGCTATATGGGTAGCTACAACATTCAACTGACTACCATTTACCGCGTCTTGTGAATTTGCACTAAGATCACCAGATGTAACACCCGTTATCCTTTTATTTCCAGCATCAATACCAGAAATGGTTATTTGCGGACCATCAGTAATGACTAAGCCCGTTGCATCGAAGGTATTTGTACCTGCCTTTAAGCTCGTTAATGTAACATCTTTGGCAAGATCGAATTTTACTTTATTATCATCCTTGCCTTTTGTAATTTGAAGATTTGTACTTCCAGCAGAAAAATCTACTTCATCGTCTATAAGAACGGTCGTGCCATTTGCACCGCCAACAGATAGTTTCCAACCGTTTTCTGTTACGAATCTTTTCATGTCTATCAACTGCGCAACATTCACTGCATCGGTAGCATTCTTCCCAGCTGCTACTCCGACAATTTGTCGTGTTATTTCTTTACCAGGATCACCAACACTCACTGCACCTTTCGTACTTTTCCACTGAGCTTTATCATTTGCTGCAACCTCACCCTTTACCGAAGGAGCATAACCAAACTCACCAGCAGCCCTATTGGCTACAGAATCTCTCCCTATAGCAACGCCATCTTTCACCGAAACTATAGAATCAGCACCGATAGCGATAGCTCCTTCTCCATTTGCTTCCGCATAAAATCCAAGAGAAATGGCATGCTTACTAACTGCCTGTGAGCGATGACCAAGAGCAGTCGAACCATACCCTAAAGCCTTAGAAACTGCACCTACAGCCGTTGAATAATCACTCTTCGCGGTTGTATAATCGTTATCCTTACCACTATATTCTGAACCTATTGCGACACTGCTTAGACCCATAGCGTGAGCCATGTAACCTATAGCAATGCCATTGGCTTCATTTGATACCTGCGCTTGATAACCTAAAGCAATCCCTTTACCCCCCATTGTATTTGCTTCAGCACCTATGGCTATACCATACAGCGCCTCCTTTGTTGCAGATGCATTGTAACCAAGAATAATCCCCTTTTCTGCATAATTCTTCGCACCGTAACCAATAGCCATTGCATAATCAGCATTTGCAAGTACTCTATTTTGTTCATCAATATTCTGGGTTGCACCTCCACTAACAGCTCCAACACCACCGATTGCAATGCTAAAAATTCCTTCTGTTTTTGCCCCCCGCCCCAAAATAACAGAACCATACGATCCTGTTGCTGCTTCTGCCCCATAACCAACAACAACATTCCAACCGTTTTCAGATTTTGCACCATACCCGACAATAACAGAACCCTGTGCACCTTTCTGACCATTACTAGAAGCCGCAGCGTCACCAATAACAACAGTCCACGCGCTACCTTTCTGAACAATCCCATCACCCAAAATAGTATTGTTGTTTGCAGCACGCTGCATTCCTGCAGTTCCATCCCGCAAAAGGTCAGAAATATTAACAAGCGTTGCATTCTCATCATTGTAAACAAACTGCAGAGCTGTAGAGCTATCAGAAACAGACAACTGACTATTAGTGAGGACGCTTTTATATCGTTCCTCTTTACTTACCTCCCCTTTCGATAAATTATCACCCTCTGCCGTCAGAACATTTACTATAGAGCTCTCATCACTCGGACCTAGAAGAGTTCTGGTTAAAAAATTTGCATAGTCTTCAGAAGCATTTACCTTAGATATCAAAGCAACATTCAGCGCTTTTAAATAACTGTCTTTTGAAACAGAAGAGGCATTCAAACCAGCAACAGAGATGATGTTTTGCGGATAAGAAACACCAGCACTTTCTACACCTTCAAGAAATGTGTTTCTAAAATCAGAATTTGCTGAAAAAACAGGTATAACATTCGATAAAAATGTAGCCGCTGTAGCCAACGAAAGAACTTTAACAAAAGAAAAACGAGAATTATTTAAATTACTCGTGGCTCGTGGGGCATAGAATTTTTTCATAACAAACTCTCCAATGAAAAAACTTAAAAACACCTCCAAAACATAAAAAAGACACATTTAAACGCTATAAAGTTCTCTAGAATTGGTTTTTTATAGACATAAAATTTAGTACCTGATTGAAAAGATAGAGAAATTATGTTTTTAGGTTTTATGGTTAATGTGCTTTACTCTTTTAAATTTCCTAGGAAGGTAAATTTTTTGTGGTGATTGGTTTTTTTAACCTTTAAACTTATTGTTTGTTTTTTTCAAGGGGTAGAGTTAATTTAGTTATTGTTTCTATAACTTCCTCCAGTAAAATTGAAATACATTTAAATATATATTTTGTCTTACTAGAAATTTTTTAATAGATTTCTAGAGAGTTAGGTTTTTTCTATCTGTGGAGTGTTACAGATTTTTTAGATTTAAAAATTAAAGCAGAGAATAATGAACTTATAATTTATGAAAAAACTCATTATCTTATTTTGAAATAAGCAGTTCACTTTGTTGAACTTGTATGTTGTTTTTGAAACCTGTATTCATCATTATAGCGCTTATCAATTTATATATATATATATAAATTCTTTTTACATACGTAAAAAAAATTCACCCCTGCCTTATGAGACAGGGGTGAAAGGAGTTTTTTATGTATTTTGTTTATTATCAGTTCAATGTCATATTGAATCCTGCACCTATACCCCAGTGACCTCCAGAAGTTGTTGCGGATATGTTAGAGCGATATTTTCCATTTTCGGAAGTGTAACCTGCACCAAAGGCAAATGCAGATTGGCTACGCCATAAACCACTACCAAATCCAACGCTTAATTTTCCAGGCGTATCATTGTAGCGTAAGTTAGACACCGCAAGACCAATAGCCGCTGCTTGTCTTGCCTCTTTTTTCACACTCTCAATACTATAGTTTAAAACATCAAACTTCATATCTGTATATTGCTTAGCCCGATCAACAGCATCATCAATCGCATCAATCACAATATTATTAACCCGTTGATCTGTATACTGCTTGGATTCATCAAGAATAATCTTCATCTGTTCTTTAGTATAATCATGGAGCTGACCACCATTTACAGCTTCTTTCGAACCTTTTTCAATTTTACCATCAGCCACATTATCAATCATAACAGGTTCACTAGGATCACCACCCGCTAATGTGATTTTATTGGTTTTTTTGCCGTTTTCATCTCTGTCATAACGAACAGCATCCTCTTCAATGTCGTCAACTCTATTATTGATGTTATCAACTTTGGCATCAATATTAAGAACTGTATCACCAATATCAGCAATCGTATTGGAAATGTTATCAACTCTGTTGGTAAGATGCTTCACATCTTTTTCGACACCAGTGACACGTTCATTAGTTTCCCAAAGTTGTCCACCATTGACCGCATCTTTCGAATCTTTTGCAATTTTACCATCAGCTACATTGATAATTTTATTCGGCTTTCCATCGCGACCAGCATCATAGGCTTTTTCTTTATCATTCCACTTTAAAGCATCTGAATCGACCTTGTTGATGACATCATCAATACGGTTATTAATATTTGACATATTTTTATTGACGTCACCAAAAGCATCAGCGACATTATGGTGCTCTTTCTCAACAGTCGTACCATCAGCATTGACTTGAACAATCTTAAAAGTAGGATCTGTCCATTTGCCATTCTCATATTTGGCACCGCCACCGAAATAATTAGCAAGCTGGTTACTCATGGAATAAAGCTGGTTACCCGTAATGGCATCTGTTGAACCTTTAGCAATCTCACCATCCAAAAGATACTTCAATTTGCTGTTTGTTTTCTGCCCATCTTTTTCATGACGTGCAACAAATGCTTCTTCTTCATCATCCCACAGTAAAGCATCTTTAGAGATACCTTCAATTTGTTGATTAAACTCATTGGATACATTTGTTAAGCGTTGATTCACATCTTGAACATTTTTATCAAGACCTGTTAAAGCTGAACCAACGTCATAAAAGTTAGCCTTCCCTACCTTACCATCTACAATAGCCGATAAAGTATATTTCAGCCCTTCAAAAGCACCGTTAATGAACTTTGCACCACCGCCAAAAAACTTTGCAATATCTGCTGATATTTTATTAATCTGACTACCATTGATTGCATCGTTGGAATTTTCAGAAATGCTACCATCTTTCACGTTACGAAGAGCAACTGGTCCGTTGTTCTTATCGCCGCCCAAAGTTACACTACCATAATTAACACTATTATCGTCATTCTTATCATAGAGAACCGCAGCAGCAGTTGCTATCTCAATATCTTTAGTAATATCCTTTATGCTTTTATCAAGTTGATCTTTGTTAACAGCTTCATCACCTTCCTCTGCTGCCCTAACACCAGAAATCTTGCGTGCTAGCTTACCAACACCTGCAACATTGATCTCAGTACCAGCTGTATCCTTACCAATAGTGATAACACCTGATACACCTCCATCTTGTTTAACAAGACTATTTTTTATCACATCAGAAATCTTATCATCAATCTTATGGATAGAAATATTCACACCAGTAAATGCATCAAAAACATTATGATATTCTTTATCCTGAATAAGGAATGTTGGCTCTATACCATTCAATACATCTGTACTGCCACCAAAATATTTTGATGTATTTTGAGCAACCGTGAAAAGCTGTGAACCATTTACTGCTTCTTTTGATGCTTGAGAGATTTCTCCATCTTTTATACCAGAAAGTGTTCTCTCTTGATTATCTTTATTTGCAATACTTATTTTTGTACCACCGGTTTCTTTACCAACAGTAATAAGACCGTCTTCGCCCTCCTGCTTCACAAGGCTATTTTTTGTTATATCAGAGATTTGATTGTGAATATTTGTGAAAGTATTATTCACACCTTCAAAAGCATCAGCAACATTGTTATAGGGCTTCTTAGAGACAGCACCATTATCGCCGATATGATAAACTTGGAAAGTAGGAGCATGCCATTCTCCATTTTCATCATATCCTGCTCCACCACCAAAATATTTAGCAACATCATTAAACCCACTGATCAAATTTGCATTAACATGCCTGATATTTGTATCAAGTCCATCTAAAGCCGATCCAACATCATTATGCTCCTTCTGTTTGACCTGACCCTTTTCATCAATAGTAGTTAAATTATATCTTGGTTTTTTAAAGACTCCATTCTCGAATGAGGTCCCACCACCAAAAAATTCAGCAACATTTTGGGATATTTTATTAATCTGGCTACCATTAATTGCTTCTGTTGAATTTTCTGAAATCTCTCCATTTTTCACACCCGTAATAGTTCGCTCTCCCTCAGTACCTGCGATATCGATTTTTGTTCCGCCTTTTTCTTTACCAATGGTAATAAGCTTTTCGTCCTCATCCCATTTAACAAGACTATTACCTGTTACATTGTTAATCTGATTATAAATATCCGTGATAGAACTATCGATAGCAGCGAAAGCATCAGTTACATTATTATGTTTCGTTTTCTGAACCGTAAAAGTTGGTTTGAAGCCATCAATTACATCTGTCTCACCGCCAAAATATTTTGAAATATTATCAGCATAATTGAAAAGCTGATGACCATTTATTGCTTCTGTTGAATCAGAACTGACTTTTCCGACTGCAACACCAGAAATAATTCGATTTTTGGCATCATTATTTGCAACATTGATTTCGATGCCATCTTTTTGCGCACCAATGGTAATAAGCTTCTCATCTGCAACCCACTTAACAAGGCTATTATCTTCTATTTGATCTTTTATTTCATTCAGCTGTGAAACATTTACGGCATCATTCTCATTAGTACCCTTTTGTACTCCTGTAATTTTTTTATTAGCAGCAAAAATACCACCCTTGGTCATGTTTGGACCATCCTTGATCATGAAGCCAGCATTACTCATTCTGCTGTCCCCTGTTTCTACACGACCAACTTTAATATATTCGCTTAAATCAAAGGATACGTTATTGCCTTCACTTTTGACAATTTTTATATTTGTGTTCTCACTCTCATTATTATCATCGTCTTTCTGCTTAACTGCAACAAAATTCACCGTACTACCAGCTTTAACATCTGTAGCTTCCTCACCATTGACAGAAAGCTTCCAGCCTGTTGCCATCCCTGCTGTAAAGTCTTTTAACTGCTTATAATTTACTGCATCGGTATCGTCTTCTGCTTGAGCTACTTTTGTGATTTTTTCATTGCCAGCATCAATACCATCAAAAGCAATTCTGGGTCCCTTATTACCTTCAAACCCAAAGCCATCATCACTCATAATGCTTCTGCCTGTAGTGACACTCGTCAATTTAAGATTATCATTTAAAGAAAATGTGACTTTATTATTGTCTTTTTCAATTTTAATATTTTTGCTTCCATCCTCACTCGCACCCGCAACAAGGTCTACTGTACTACCAGCTTTAACATCTGTAGCATTGTTACCATCAACAGAAAGCTTCCAGCCTGTTGCCATCCCTGCTGTAAAGTCTTTTAACTGCTTATAATTTACTGCATCGGTATCGTTTTCCCCTGCCGCTACTCCTTTAATCGTTTTATCACCAGCATGAATGCCATTAACAGTTATGCTCGGCCCATTACCATCAGTAAACCCAAAGCCAACAGCACTCATAACGCTTTCTCCTGCTGTGACAGTCATTACCTGAATATCATCAGCTAGATCAAACGTGACATTGTGGTCTTCATCTTTTGTAATCTTAATATTTTTGTTACCTTCATTGCCAGCTGACTGAAAATTTACTGTACCGTTTGGACCAATAGCCGTAGCATTTCCACCGTTAACAGCAAGCTGCCAACTCGTTTTGGTTGCCTCTTGTACAGCTTTCAGCTGTTTATAATTTACTGCATCGGTATCTTCAGTGCCCTCTGCTACGTTTATAATCTTTTTCTTGGCTGCATCAATACCATCAATAGTCATACTTGGACCATTATTACCATTAATAAAAAAGCCATCTACAGTCATGCGTGAACCATTTTCACCATTAACAAAAAAGCCATCATCACTCATCGTGCTTTGGCCTGTGGTGACTTTTGTAAGTGTGAGAGTATCACTCAACGTAAATTCAATTTTATGCTTATTCTCTGTAGTATTTCTTTCAATCTTTAAGTTATTTTTTCCTTCTTCTTTTTCACTTTTCACTGAAAAATCTACGGTATTGCCTGAATTAACAGCTGCAGAATCTGCATCGTTAACAGAAATGTTCCAGCCTCCTCCTCCTGCTATGACATCTCTCATAGCTTTCAACTGGGCAACATTGACTGCATCAGTGTCTTTACTACCAGCTGCCACCCCTGTAATTTGTCGTGTTAGCGTGCCGTTACCCTTGCCACCAACTTCACCAACGCTGAAAGCGCCTGCAGTGCTTTTCCATGCCATACCCGTTTCTGTTGAATCACCATTCAGATAAGGGTCATAACCAACAGTCCCCTTAGCTCTATCAGAGAGAGAGCCCCCACCTAAAGCAACACCGTCATAAACCGTTACTTGTGCATTTGCTCCAATAGCAACAGAATCTTCCGCTTCAGCATAGGTATGCGTACCTATAGCAATCGAATTTTCCCCCTTCGCTGTTACTTTTCTGTTAGCTTCTGGAGTTCTGTCAGAGTCCCTGCTCCCTATTGCAATAGCACCTGACCCCAAAGCTTCTGCTTCTGCACCTATAGCAATTGCATAATTCTGTTCTGCTTTTGTCTTAGTCCCTAAAGCAACGCTATTTTTACCAGAAGCGGTTGCAAGTCCACCAATAGCAACCGTAGATTCCCCCGACGCTTCTGATCCCACACCCATAGCAACACTTGCTTTTCCAGCCGCAAGCGCAGAAACACCAAAGGCTTGCGCCCCTCCAGCCTTTGCCGTTGCACCTGCACCAAAAACGGTTGAATAATTCCCCGTTGCAGCAGATCCACAACCAGTTGCAAAAGAATAAACACCATAAGCCTCAGGCATAGCATTCGCAATACCACCAGTCAGCGCCCCCATATAACCACCACGAGGGTTTGTCCAACTATCACCACCCCAAGTGACCTTTTCAGTGGTTGTTCCATAAGGATTACGATCACCAAATTTTTGATCCGTGATAAATCTGTTATATTGCTCTGCTGCAGTTATAGTATTAGCAGCATTCGCCTGTTGTTTGCCCCCACGTCCAACAACATTATCCGCACCACAGAAATCATCATCACCAGATAAAACAACACTACCATGACTACCATGTGCATAGGAAACACTGGGACCAGGTGTACTTTGACTAGCCCCTCCTACTATCGCAAGATTGGCAGCAAAAACTGGCGAAACACTTGATAAGAGTGTGGCCATTGCCGCGCTGAGAGAGAAAGCTTTAATTAAATTTGGTGTAGAATATTTTTTTTTCATAAGAATCTCCTCCTACAGAGCTCAACATCATCACAACGCGTGAAAACACACATGGCAAACCCATCAGTTTGCGCACTTCAAAAACCAATAAATCAAGAAAAAACCCTCCCATCGACACCGCTATTTATTACGGCATCGCCCTAAAATCTTTGCGACAACATCGAATCTAGAAAAGTCCCCAACCCTTTTAGCTAGAGGGATTCAAGCTAAAAAATAAATAAAAACACAAGACTTTGAAAATATAACGTAATCTCCATTCAAAAACACTGCGATTTATCTCTTAACAAAAATAGTTTCACTAAAGAGCAATTCTAATTTTTAAATAAAGCGCATCAGAAGAATGGCAAGAGTGTAAAAAATAATTTTTTATAAATTTGTCAAAATACTTCTCAATAAATTAGCTGTTCTTACAAGCATAAATTTATGATTTTTTAACTTATCGCATAATGTAATGAATGATGATTATCATAATGACCTCACTCTTTTCTGCAAGGTAAACTGTTTCAATATATGATACATCTCTTTGAAAGAAATCTGTCTTAAATATAATAATGCACGCTCTGTAAAAAGTTCCAACGTGCTCATCTCATCATCTTCATAAAAGACAAAAGCGCACCTATAAATAGTCTTTTGTTCTTCTCTCTTATATGTCTGTGACCCTTTTATAGGAACAAAACATCGTCATTGTATTTTCACTGTTGTGTAAATTTTTTTGTATTACTAACTGTAATTCTTTTTATAAGCAGTTTTATTAGAGCAATACATTAATTTATAATGATAATTTATTCATTTTTTCATGTTGAATAAGAGACCAAAAAAGTTTTATTTTTTAAAAAGGCTGTTCGTTTGTATCTTATGAATTTTCTAGATGTGCTTTTCAGTTTCGATTTTACGCTTTAAATGTAATTTTAAAAGTGGCAAAGTGGCTTCGACTTCTTCCATATCATTGAGGTTTTGAATAAGCTCTTGCAATCTTCCATAAAGCTCTGCTGCTAATTCCGCAACATCTTCAGGAGAAAGATCTATTTTTGCATCATGATAGGTCGTATAAGCTAAATGTCCAAGCTTTTTCATCAGCCCAGCAGGAATCGCTCGCGGTTTAAAACCAGCTGCTTTCGCATTTGCCATATCTGAAAACATCTCGCCATCGCCCGTTACAAGCCAGTTTAAATTGACTTTTAATTTCTGTGATAAAACAGCCAAAAATTCTACATTGGGAAAGGTCGTGCCTCTTTCAGCGTGATCATAAATGGCTTTATTAATACCTAAACGGATTGCTATTTGGTGTCTACTAAATAGCAAACTTTCTCGTATCAAACGTAATCGCTTCGCTTGTTCTGTTTTGGGTTCAATCTCTTTTTTTGCCAAATTATACAATAATACAAATATTGCGTTGACTTAATTCAATATTTGCATTATACCTCTTGTTACTGCCCCTTATGTTAGGCAAAGATCTACATACATAACCCCACAAAAATGGATGTTACAGCATCCGTCTAAGCAGGAGCGAAAATTATGACAATTACACAAAAAATGCAATCGCCGTGGTATTTTGCTGAGCAGCGCCCCTGTAATATAACCTTGGAAAAACTCAAGCCTATCAGAGGCTATTTTCCAGAGTCAAAAACGTTTGGACACAGCCCAATGAAAACGCTAAATGCGCCACTGCCAACTCTATCAGTTTGCACGCCAAGCAAATTCTTGCCAACTGCTTTCTCAAAAGTCACAGTCATATTCTTTCAGAAGCAAAAAGCCTAATACGATTCTCTTCATTTCATGCTGTGCAATATACCACTGAAATCTTATTACAAAAATATGCTAATGCATTTCCCATAGGTTTTTATAAGGTAAAAAGTTTATCAATGTCTAAAAATCAATATAAAATAGGCAAAATAATTGGTATTCTACAAAAAATGAGATTATCACTCGTTATTAAAAAGTTAGACGTTTACAAACCATGTTTGCTTATTTTATATATTAATGGGGCTGATTTAGCTGTAATTGGCAATAGAGATTTCAGGGTGTTTGGTTTATCGTCAGAATGCTCCTCCTCTATGCATATTAAAAGCCTTTTAGCAATGTATTTTAAATGCTATAAGTTCTATAGTAAACACATTACCATCCATATTTACAATTGGGCGCTTCAAAATCTTGAAGTAATACAGTCTTTAATAGACATTGGTTTAAAAGCGCGTATTTTGCAGAAAATTGACAAAACCATGAGGTTCGTATACATGGCAATTCTAAGTAATAATAGTGGAGTGATACTTAAAAAAGACGCATGGAAAACCGCGACGCGGAGGAATTAAACATGGCCTCTTTATGCGATAAAGAATTATCTGATACACTAGTTGGTCTTTATGACGACTATCAACGCGGTTTCGACATTGGAGAAGAGCTTAAATTGTGCGTGGATTTGGCGTTATCTCTTGAATTGGAACTCAGTATTCACCGTTTAAGTGAAACAGATGCTGTTTTAAAAAAAGAGATTATGCAAACCTTGCATCGTCGTAGAAATACCCATTCCAATGAAGATGAAATTGATACAATTTTTCATATGGATTTTGAAAAACAAAAATAATGCAACACTCTCCCCGTATGATACGATATTACCTCATCGCTTTACTTTCTACTGCGCTTAAACAAAAAACTTAGATTTAAAGTGTTACGGTTTCGTCTTCTTAACAACAGTGAGATGAATTAAAGAAACGCAGCAATTCTTGTGGGTCGTTATCAAAAAATAGAGAGTATTCTCTAGCATCCATCAATTTATGCTTTATTCATTAAGCACCAACTTTTACATTTTCTCACTCCCCTATAAAAGCAAAATATGAAATATGTTGTAGCGTAAATATTTATAAAATAGCGTATATTACTACACTTAAATGTAATTTATTGTTTTTCATGCTTATAAAAAAGCACTATGAGTATTCCAACAAGCGCAACAATGCTTTGAAAAAAATATATCGATTGAGGTGATATGCTACTGTTATCGCTTGCCATAATGAGATAGACTGCGAGGATCAAGCATCCAGAGATACCATTAAAACTTGCCTGCAATCTTCCTTGGTATTCAGGATCACAAGAGAGTTGTGATAAAGAAATCGAAAGAGCCCAACTCGAAAGTCCAACTCCAATCATAAAGTAAACAGGAAAAACAACAAAATTGTGTGTATTAACAGATAGAATAGCGAGACCAATAGCCATAAAAGCTAATAAAATAGCTAATGTTTTCCTTATGGATAAAACTTTACAAAGTAAGTGGTGAAAAAAACGCACCTGTCAATACGCCCATAGAATAAAGCACCTCAAATATTGCAAAGGTCCTGCTATCCGCATGCAAAACCTCTTGTATATAAGGAACGAGAATAACAGGAATGGTCATCAAAAGAGTCATAATAATCATTTGGCTTACATACGGTACAAAAAGAGCTGGATTCTGTTTAAAATAATGAAGGGATGCTGTATAATTTTCCCACCAGTTTTGCTGGTTTTGGTTTTTAGATCTTCGGTTTTTAGGTACCTTCATTGCAAAATTAAATAAACCAGCAATAATAAAGAATATACCACCTATTAGAAGAGTTCCTTTTGTTCCTGCATAGGACAGTATCAATCCACTTAAGCCCATACCTGCGATAGTGCCAAGTTCATAAACCATATCGATAGTCGCATTTGCATTGATGAGCTGTTCCCTCAGCACAATACTTTGAATTAAAGAAATAGCTGATGGCATATAAAAAGGGATAAAAATACCCAAAAGAGCAGATAAAACCATCAATTCAATTTCTATACCAAAATGCCAAAGCATTACCCAGCTTACGATTACCAAACCTCTCACAAGATTTGAAATAATAATCTGCGTTTTACGGTTATATTTATCTGCCAATATGCCAAAAATAGGCGCAAAAATAATGCCAGGCGCCCAAAGAAAAAGCATCATCAACGCTACACCACGGATTGAGCCCGTCTGATTGTAAGCGAGCCACGACAATGTAATATAATTTAGTCCACTTCCAAATGTAGCAAATAAGCCACTCAAAGTAAAATAGAGAAAAGTTCTATTTTCAAATAAAGCAATGCGTTCCTTCAAATTTGAAGTGAACATAAATTACCCTCTAAAATGAATCCCAGTCGATATGCATGATACATCCTGTTTAAAAACAGGCATTCTTACAATTTTCATTTTAGATCATTAAATTTAAGAAAGCAAAATTTCTTTTTTGAGGCTTTTACAATCTTTGTGCTGTTGTATGATTAATTCTTCTATGAAAACGGAACATTTATGGACAAAAACAAAATTAATATTTTATGTGCGTTTTATTCAGAAGCTACACCTTTATACATATGTGAAACAATTTTACGGTATGAAAGCTTCACACACATCATTGTCCTTATTATTCCGTGCACTAAAATATGTTCGAGTATATCCCTCCATGTCGTTCTTCTATCACCACACTTCGTCTCTAAAAGAATAAACATACTATTATCCTCACAATAAATATTGATAACTTTTCTTCTCCCCTTCTCTAAATCTTTTAAAATAAGCCCATTACAGTTAGTTTTCCAATTAAAATATATAATGTAATATCTTCCTGAGCAGTTAAATTATTGCAATCATATCTCTAAAGTTTCAGATTTAGAGTACAAATATATAAAGGGGATTTATCGTGGATAACTTGATTAATAAATGATTTTATTCATCATCAAAACAAACCTTATCTATATGATGTCGTATTTGATGATGAATTAAAGAAATAGGAGCAGTTCCATCAATTGTTATAAACCGCTCATCTATTTCTGATAAAACTTGGTATACTTTGTAAACTTTTTCAATAAAAAAGAGTTTTTCTTCGTATTTTAAGTTTAAACCATCCCTTTTCTGCAACCGCTCCAGTATAGTAGTGGGCGGTAAATGAAGATAAAATGTAATATGAGGTCTTGGAATAGATTGATTTAATTTAACGACACTTTCAACAGAAAGCTCTCGAGCATAAAAATAAGCAAGACTAGAATAAACATATCGATCGCTAATTAATAAATTTTGCGATGACGTTAAGGAAGGTTCAATAATTTCAAGCGTATGTTTGCGTCTATCTGTCGCTGATAAGAGTGCTAAAAGCAACGGATCAATTGCTTTTCCATTATCTAAGTAATCTCTAATTTCTGGATTATTTCTATACCAATAACTGGGTTGAAAAGTTTGTATTATATGTTTTTCTGCTGAGTAATGGCGAGCAATTTCTTTTGTTTGTGTTGTCTTTCCACTCCCATCAAACCCGCATAAGACAATAAAAGAACCAGAAAATTTCTTTGAAGACCACATGGAATTATAAACTTTTTTATCAAGATACATTTTGTCTATATACTTTCCATAAGTTAAATTGTTTTATGTCTGAAATCTCTTAATGTTTAATAAGGTTGTTTTAACTCGTCTCTAAACAGAAAACCACAATATTCCCGCATTTGTATAACTTTATGATAAATGGCAGTATATAGACTTAGTTTTAAGATAAGTTTATATTTTAGATAACTTAAAATTAGATTAAGTATTTGTAAAAAATATATTTTTTCTCACACTACATGCCCTGCCATTTTTTAACGAATTCTAGTAGAGTTTCTGAGGATTACTCCTATAGCGTCGTGTAAGTGTATAGAAATGAGTTCGATCTAAGTATATTATTGTCCCTAAAAGCTGACACTAGATTGCGCTACATAAGAATCTAATGAAATCAACTCTATCTTTTCTCAAACCACTGCCCTCGCTATAAGCATTTGATATTCGATTCCGTCAAAAAGCAGCAGAGCAATTATCGGAAAACATCGCTGAGATATTGAAATATGTCTTGCAAAAGCGTTTGAATCAAATGTTTCACTATATTTTTCGGTATATTCATAAACTGAAACTAAAAATATTATAATAAGCCCTCAAACAACGACAACGTCTAAATCAGCCGTAACAAAGCCTCCTAAAACTGAACCAATAACACCTTCTCTCTATATAAAAAGACTACTATGTAAAGGCTTTAATACAATATCTTAGCGCTAATGCCATAAATGTTTCTGATAGATAACGAAGTTTATTGTCACAACAACATCTAACAACGGTCAATAGCAAAACCTAAACCTTGAGTATAAACAAAATCAACTTGAAAGCACAAAATATATCTCTAGGACATAGTTCCTTATTGGCAAGCCCCCTGCAAGAGACGCAGTAAAAATAAGCCTCATCCTACTCATTCTCCTGAAAATAAGCTATCACTACCATAAACATCAGCGTTCAAATTTTCCCTACCGAAAAAACTTGATATGCCCAGTAATACATGTATATGTTCATAGCTTGTGAACATGTGTGCTGATTTATAATACTGTGTGTTTTTAAGAGATTCTGAAATGGGGGGGATAATGTGCACAAACAACTGATGTTTCGGTTTTATGGGCTTGTTGTCCTGCTGTATCTTTCTGATATGTTTTTATTTTTAAGTAATCTTTGGAATGCTTATCGCATAACATCCTCATCGGTTTTCCTAGGCGTAACCATGGTTTTGGGCACCCTTATGCCCTATCTTTTGAAAAACAGCGAACTTGTGCGCATTAAAGCCTCACTGCGGTTGGTCGATTTATACAAAGGCGGATCATTATCTATAGCCTTCTTTTATTGATTGCTCTTTTCCATTACGCTGATTCCCCCTTTGGTTTTATCGCTGTCTCTATCTCTATCGGCTATCTCTCTTTGATTACCTTAAGCACACTCGAGACTTATAATACTAAACTAGCACTTAGTGGTTATATTAGTGCCCAAAAGGCTTCCCGCATTATGCAAACAGTGGTGCAAATTGGCGCCTTTTTGGGAGCAGCACTAAGTGGTTATCTCTTAGAAGCGACCAGCCCTCGAGGGGCGGCGGCTGAAATTGGCTATAATGGTTTGATTGTATCACTTTGTGTGTTTGACATCATTATAAGCCTTATAGCCAGATATATTATCTTTTGCGATGAATATAACGCCACAGATACCACAGCACTTGAAACTGGTAATAAGCCAGCACCTACACCGCAAGCGGATGGTCTCTCCCGTGAGCTTAAACTTTTATGCGTCTGCATAGGGCTTATTGGCTTTCATATTTGCGCTTATAATACGCTGGCAACCATTCTTTTTCAGAGTGTGAAAAATTTTGGCTCTGAATATTATGGGCTTTGCAGTGCGGTTGCGGGCGTGGGCGCTTTTTTGGCTGCTTTTATCAAAATCCCTCGCTTTGAATTTATTCTCCCAGCCCTTATGTTGAGCGTAGCTGATCTTATTTTTAGCACCACACAATCGCCCTATTTGGCTGTGGTCTTTTGCTTTTTTATTGGCTTTTCAATGAATACCATGCGAATTAATGCCCGCAAATATACGATTGAAGCGACTAAAACAGAGGCTCAAGCAGAGCTGGTGGGAAGCTATAACGGCATGCTTTATAGTCTTCTCCCAATCGGCAGGTTATGTTATCCTTGGTCTTCTTACAAGCTCTGTCCTTATGGGTCCTCAAGCAGCTGTTTATCTTCTGCCCCTTATAGGGCTAATAATCTTTATTTATGTTCTTTTCCTTTTATCACAGCGGAACAAAGTATGAGAAAACCTATTCTTATTGTCGACCCTTTCTCCACGGGTGCCCTCTATGCCCCTGCTTTGCAAAAATTAGGCTATGCTTGCTATGGTGTTGTCTCTCAACAAGCTCCTTTTTCACACTATATGCTTTCTTATCAGGGAAAGGGCATGGCAGAAGCGAAGCTTCATAGTGTAGATGAGATAAAGAAACGCTTTCCTATCGGCGCGATAGAGGCCGTGGTCGCAGGCGCCGAAGGGGGTATTTATTGTGCAGATCAATTGGCGGCTTATTATGGTTGTCTTGGGAATAACCCCTTGACTACCGATTGGTGACGGAAAAAAGCAGCGATGCAAAAACGCCTTTGTGAAAATGATTTATCTTACATCCGATCAAAGATTCTTACAAAAAACGATTGTACTCTCGATGGTTTTGAAAGTCCCAGCGGCTATGTGGTAAAGCCGAATGATTCTGGTGGAAGCGATGGTGTTTTGTTTTTCTCCAGCCGTGAGAAAGTGGCGGCATGGTCCTCTAGAATCGACTGGACACAAAAAAATATTTTTGGCGCACCTAACGATGCTTATTTGCTCCAAGAAAGATTGGAGGGAGAGGAATACATCGTCGACGCCGTTGTAAATGGAGAGGCTATAAAGATATGTGCTTTATCGCGATATAAAAAAGGTATTCATAATGGAAGTGCTTTTGTTTATGAATCGCTTGATGTGCTTGATGCTCAAGATCCCTTTTATGCCCTTCTTATCTCTTATGCAAAACAATGCATTCGCGCACTGGGAATTGATTATGGACCTGCGCATATGGAAATCATGCAAACAGCTCGTGGTCCAGTAATGATCGAAGTAGGAGCCCGTCTCCACGGAGGAATTGCACCCACCTTGTTCGCGCATTGCTATGAAGATAATTTACTTGAAAGCTCCGTTAACCTTATTGCAGGCGTGTTTTCGCAAACCACAAGTCGTTTTAAGAAAAAAGGGCGTATTATCTTCCTTATCAACGAGATCGACGGTCATATTATAAAAGATGTTAACGTATGGCGACAAAAAATTCATTCTTGGGAAAATGTGGTTCATTTTATGCTCTTTTTTAAAGAAAACGAGCCCCTCCCCCTAACCATCGATTTAAATACCTGCCCAGCTATTATAGCAATTTGGGGACACAGTGATGATGAATTATCAGCTTTGGAGAGGATCATTCGTAGCAATTTCTTATAAAATACAACAATTGGGAGGAAAACATGGATTCAGCAGCGCAACTAATTGAAAATATAGACAAATATGAAAAATGGATCAAGCTTAACGGATTAAACAACAAGAAAATAATTTTGTTTACAGTTTTATTGCCGAGCATTCACGGATGGATTCTGGTATTATCTCTATCTAGAACTCCCTACAAGCATGAAGCAGAAAAGTTATCAAGCATACTTAATACACCTAATGACAACTGCTATTATCATGCGAGATGACTCTAATGTAGATGAATTTGAACTCTTAAATAATTTCTTAACTCTTGCATCGCTCTATTTCCATAATTTTTAAATAATATTCAATAACTTAAGTAAAATAAATATTTTTATTTTGGGTTTTGGTGTGTTGGTAATTTAAACCATATTAAGAGAATATATTAAAGAATTGAAATATTTATATGTCGAGATTGAAGCAGCTCTATTTTACCAAAAGAAGAACTATTATGACACAGGTGAATTTAGCTATTAATCTTTTGTTGCAAACAAGTGGAAAAAGAATGCTGAACGTAGAAAAATTTGCATAATAACCTTTAACAAAAATGATTAAAATTTAGATAGAGTTACAAGGTATGAAATAAAATTGGTTCCATCAACGCTGCAATTTTTTCTGATTAATTTATTCTACTGATATCGTTAAGGCTTTCTTCTAATGACATCGCCTATCATTAGAGAGAGAGATGATTGTTTTTCGAATTGTGACAGCACACAAATTTCGTAATTTATTTTACCCATCAAAAATTGTTGGTTAGTTGAGTAAGTTAAAAAAATACATAGCATTCCGTATAATGCCGTGTGTATGTATAAAACTTCTCAGAATGATCGTTTTAATAGCAATGTTGAAGGAGGTGCCTTTTTTGGAAAGATTGTACAGCAATTACGAGTATCTCTAGGAGGAAAAGCGCTGATTTTTAGAACAGAAAGAAACATTGATCATAACAATTTATTAGGCTAAACGCAAAATATTTATCCTAATAATTGATGATTGAATTGTAACAGAATAAGTTTTTGATAATCATAAAGAAAAAGGTAGAGAGCATGTTTTTTTAGTTAAGGAAGAGTGTTGCTCATTTTTCTTTCTAAAAGTAAGAAAATTCAAAGATAATTTTTTTGTTCTTATAGTGGTGATACAATAATTGTCGAAGTCAGTGAAGGGGAGATTCCAATACATTATTACAAAGTTTAATAAAAGTTGGAATACTTAAAAACTCTTTAATTGCTATAATGATTTAAGAATACCAGATTAAGATACGGGCAATTCAAGAGCTCAAAGCTTTGTGATAATATTGGTTTAGAATTACATCTTGTTCATTCAGACGAGATGAGCCAATTATTATATGTCATAGAACCATATGGGTGGGGAATTTAAAAAAAGCTTATCCAGAATCTGACTTAAAGGTTTTGGGAACTTTAGTAGTAAGATTGGCTTGGTCTCATGTTGCCCAAAAATTAGCACCCAATCTTGTTATGACTAGACTAAATTTAGAAGATCTGCTAACTGAAATTTTTATAATATTATGAAATGATAAAAATATTAATATTTCTTCTTGTCCCGTACATGAAACGGATGCTATTTTTATTTGTTATTCTTTGCACCATTGTTCGAAATATATTTTAGATGGTTGTCACTTGAAATATGTCTTGGAAAATTATTTGGCAAGAGAACGTGCCCATATGTATTGGAAAGTAATTTCCTATTATTTGTCTCAATCTATGGGCGCAACGTTATCAAGTATAGAATTCATGCTGACAGATGACTTGCAAAAAATACGTACCTATAACGCATTTGAAATAAAATTTTATGAAAAACTGGAATTTAGTACCGAACCATATTCGACAATAGAGAAAATCATAAAATGGCTCGAGTCTCTGTTTAAGAGTGAGAAAGCTCTTGCGTAATTCTGTTTTTCTTATGATTTTGATTGGTTGTTTGACGAGTTTTTGTGCTAGTGGTGTATTATCTATTGGCCTTTCTTTGTTACAATTCCAAGATACAACGGGAGAAGCGTCTGCTACTTTAAATGTTGTTAATTTAATCGCAATTGGAATTTCAGGCTTATGTTTGGGAAATGTGTTGGTGCGCTATCAAGGCTTTACAATTGGGTTTTATAGTCAAATTATTTGCGCTTGTTTATTATCGTTCTTATTATTTATGAACAATCCGGTACTTATTTTATTTGTGTTTTTTTTACTTGCTCTCTTGATGGGGGCTGATAATCCAAATAACAATAGTACCTTGAATCAGCTGGTTCCAGCTCCCAAACAAAAAGCTGGAATTTTTGCATTTTATACTAGTTGCTGTCAGTTTTTTGTTATTATATCCCCATTGCTTATATATTTTATAATTGCGCATTTTGGGCACAAAATAGCCATAGCCTTTATTGTATTTATTTATCTTTTGAATGCCAGCCTATGGTTTCGTATAAAGTCTATACAACAAATAAACAGAGTAAAAGAGCTATTAAAAAAGCCATCTCAAAAAGCTTATGGAGTTGGTTTTAGGTGCCTTTGGCGGGTTTCTGCGTTGCGTTTTTTAACGATTAATCGTATTTTAAATAATTTTCTCTATACGGGGACTATTGTTCTATTGCCACTTGTTCTTGCATCTATAACATCAGATAATACAAATTTTACAGCTATTCAAAATTCTATTTTTTCTTTGTCAGCACTTGGTTTTGTAGTCAATGGTCTTATCTCATCCTATTATTTACGGAAATTTCCATCTTTAATTCGTTTTTTTGTATGGGGAACTCCGGCTTTCGCAGTGATAGCAATCTCTTTTGTTTTATATTTAAATTTTACTCAATATTCCCTTTATATTATGGGTTTTTTATTAGGTATTGGGCAATTTTATTTTAGGGTATCGGGAATAACAATTGGACAAGCTATCACACCTAGTGAAAATTTAGCCGAGGTGATTTTGGCAGGCGATACCAGTGTGCGCATCATAACAGCTTTATTCTCTATTATGCTTTTATATGCCGGAAATTTTTTTTCATTTTCTACATTATACGTCCTGTGTATATTTATAGGTTTTTGCGCCCCTTTATTTATTTTACACGGACTATCTATTTACATACAAAGCTTAGAAATAAAAGAAAGCGACGCATGAACGATATTCAATTATTATATTACGTCAGCCTTTTTTGATTATCGTATAGATAAAAATTTTGTACAAATATTTATGACATTAATTTTAAATGAGCACATTGCGTGAGAAAAGCCGAAGTGTTCATTACCTCTCATATGAATAAACCGCATTTAGCCCGTTAATCGGAATTGCAAATAGCACTATGATCACCATTAATTCTGAAGCTCTATCAGAAATTAGTGATAATAGCAAAAATCCTTTAATGATATTTGAAGAGATCGTTTATGCTAGATCAGGTTATCTATAAATCGAGAGGAGAGGAGCTTAGAAATTGTAAAACTCATGGAAATTCAACTGCAGTTTCTAGGCATACATAATGGCAAGCATAGATCGACGTGAACTAGTCAATTGCAAACAATAAAAAATCCTGCAAATACTGAGCTTTTTAAGCTATCTCATATCAAGAATATGAAAGTTCGTTTTAAATTAATGGCGGAGAGAGAGGGAGCGTTATATTTATATAAAATCAATAAGTTATATAAAAGTTCGGGAGTTTTGATTCCATTGATTCTTTTAACTTATTTTATGTTTATCCCGAACCTTTTTGTAGCTTTTTGATAGCTTCTATTGCTAGTCGTTTTCTATCAGCTGTTTTGGTATAAAGGGATGCCATTTTATCTTCTGTCCAGCCAAAAAGCGCTTTCATTTGCGAAACTGTCGCACCAGCATTGGCTGCACGTGTTGCTGCTAATTTTCGCAATCCGTGCGCTGATTTTTTAATACCCGCCGCATTACATGCTTCACGAAAAAGGTTGCCAAAACTTTCTTTGACAAGCTTATTTCCACCTTTACCACAAATGAATGTTTCATTACCTATGGGACCAATTTTAAGGGTTTCCTCTAGTTCTGGTAAAATAGGAAGAAAAACATCTGTTTTAAATTGGCTCTTTTCTGTTTTGAGATAAATGATATTATCTTTGACGTCTTTCCAGCCGATACGAACGGCATCACCACGACGCAAGCCTGTATAAAGAAGAACATCAATCCAGACGCGTTCATGTGTACCATGTGACCAACGGTGATAATATTTGTCTATGTCCTCTTCTAGCCATGGCAGTAATCCCTCACTGTTTAAAGATTTTGGTGCTTTTATATTAAAGGCAGGATTTCTATTTAAAAGGGCATTATCAACCGCCCAATTAAAGAGACCGTTTAAAGAGGTCAAAAAATGTTTTGCCGCCGCGGGGGTCTCTCGCCTTCTATCTACGGCTTCAAGAATGTGTTGTTTGTTTATGCTTTTATATGCACGATCACCGATATGTTTAGAAACATTATTCAGAATTCGATATTTAACTTTTTTAGTAGATTCTGATTGATTATGCC